>JAUZPM010000032.1 GCA_030705925.1 Bacillota bacterium | reverse complement strand
GGGAATATGGTGGTTATAATTGCCGCTCTGCTTTTCGGCGGGGTTCAAGGCGGGCTTGCCGGTGCGGTAGGCATGGGTTTAAACGATCTTTTTAACGGTTATGCAGATACTGCGCTAAAAACAGTTATCCTTAAATTTGGAATCGGTATTGTAGTCGGACTTGTAGCTTCAAGAGGGACACGTAAAGATGCAAAGTCGCCAGCGAAATACACCGGAATTTTATCAGCAATATTTATAGCAGCCGGTGCTGTGGTATTTGCTGTTATATCAACAGTCGGTCAGCAGATAAAAGTTGAAGGGTCTGATAAACCACTTGTTTTGGTAAGTCTTCTATATATATTCTGCTTCGTACTAGGTATAATACTTGCAGTTGCAGCAGCTTATTCAAGGAAACTGACCGTAGAACTTCAATATGTCGTACTCGGAGCGACGATGGGTATAGTTTTCAATCTGTTTGGAGAATTTGTTTTTGGGGCTATCTGGAAGATGCTTGCAGGCAGTCAGTTTGTCCCTGCAGTAATTGCATCTGTTATTAGCATTCCATCAACATTAATCAATGGAACTGCATCTGTTATAGGCGCAGTACTTCTATATCTTCCATTAAAAAAGGCGGTTTCGCGTATCCGCTGAATTAAAAGAGGAAAAATATATGGCTGACGAGTCCATGGTAAGCGCTAAGAACGTTACGGTGAAATACGATAAAAACGTAATACTTGATAATGTCAGCATAGACATTAAAAAGGGCGGTATGATCGGGTTTCTGGGACCTTCGGGGGCAGGGAAGACGACGCTCATCAAAGCGATGATCGGCATGAAAGAGGCGGCTGGAAGCGTCTATATAGACGGCGAGGCTATGCCCTCACTTTCAGTCACCTCGCAGATAGGGTATATGGCTCAGCAGGATGCGCTCTATGAGGATCTTACCGGGCTTGACAACGTCCTGTTTTTCGAGGCGCTTTATGGACTGCGCGGCAAAGAGGCAAAAAGCCGGGCGGCTGAGGTGCTTGAACTTGTGAATTTGTCGGGAGACGCGAAAAAGCGTGTAAAATATTATTCCGGCGGGATGAGGCGGAGGCTTTCTCTTGCGGTTGCGCTTGCGCATAAGCCTAAGCTTCTTTTTCTTGACGAACCGACGGTCGGCATAGATCCTGTTTTAAAAAAGGTATTCTGGGAGGAATTCCACCGACTTAAAGAAGAAGGCGCGACAATAGTCATAACCACCCATGTTATGGACGAGGCTTACCGATGCGACAGGCTTGCCCTTATACGAGACGGCGGCATAATAGCCGATGGCACACCCGTTGAACTCATGGTCAGGGCAGGGGCTCAGAGCCTTGAAGAGGCATTTTTGTTTTACAGCGGGGAGGGACGTAAAGAATGAACAGTTTCACCGTTGCTAAACGTATCGTCAAACAGATAGCCGGAGACAAAAGAACGCTTGCACTGTTATTCATAGCGCCTATTGCCGTTCTTTACCTGCTTAGTTTAATAATAAACAACCCGTCTTATACGCCTACTGTTGCAGTTTACAATGTTTCATCAGAAGTTGTCGATGCGCTGAAAACGGAAGCGCAGGTTTACACCGTTAATGATATCGATTCGGCAAAAGAGGATGTAAAAAACAGAAAAACAGACGCCTATATCGACGGGACGAACGGTCTTGAAATTACAGTCGAGGGAACGGACACGTCGGTCACGGCCTCAGTCAAGAAAGCGGTATCAGCCGCACTTGCTGACGTTTCAAAAGATACGCTTGATAAACTCAAATCAAAACTGCCGGGTTTGCCGGAAACAAAGCTTTCTCCGACCTTCAAATATATTTACGGATCGGACAGCTTGACTATGTTCGACACCTTCGCGGCAATATTCATGGGCTTTTTCATATTCTTTTTTGTTTTTCTTATAGCAGGCATTGCGTTTTTGCGTGAGAAAATAAGCGGGACGCTTGAGCGGCTCGTTGCAACTCCGATAAAGCGGATAGAAATCGTAATGGGTTATTTTCTGGGGTTCGGATTATACGTAGTGCTTCAGACGCTCGTCATACAGGTGTTTACGATAAACGTGCTGGGCGTCGCCATGCAAGGAAACTTCTTCTTGGTACTGCTTACAAACCTGCTGCTTGCAGGGGGTTCGCTTGCATTGGGAACGCTGCTCTCCGCCTTTGCTAGAAACGAATTTCAGATCATTCAGTTCATTCCGATTGTGGTTGTGCCGCAGATATTGTTTTCGGGCATTCTGTCTCTCAAAGGGCTGCCTCAGCCGCTTATCATCCTCTCAAAGCTGTTTCCATTGACTTACGCCGCCGACGCTTTGACGGGCGTCGTGATTCGGGGCAGTTCATTTGGCGATATCGCCTTCGATCTTCTGATATTATTGGGGTTTGCAATACTATTCATTGTGCTGAATTCACTTGCTTTAAAACGATACAGAAAAATATAATTATAAGGGGCTGCTACAAAACTTTCGTTTTGCAACAGCCCCTTTATTATTTAAATACCACTTGAACTAAGAACATATAAAGCGCTGTCCCGCCGAAAATGCTCAGAAGATTGCTTCGCTTCCAAATATGTAAGGCGACGACGACAACTCCCGCGATAAGTTCCGGCAGTCCGTAGGGGTAGGACATTGGAGTCACATTTTTAAGACAATATACTATAAGCATTGCAATAATCGCTGTAGGCATTACTTTTCCGAGATACAGCACGATTTTGGGGGTAGCCCGCCGGTCGAACAGGATAAAAGGCAATGCCCTTGTTGATATAGTAATTATTGAGATGATTGCAATGATTATAAGCGCCTGAGATGTCGGTATTGTTGGCACAGCCTAATCCTCCTTTTCTTTCGCCGGTTCTAATGCATACAGAACGTCAAGCTTTTTGCTGAAAGAAAGCAGGATGACCGTCATTGCTATCATTGCCGGAATAAGCATATTGTTTGCTCCGAAAAGGATGAGGGCCGCCGCTGCGCATCCGCCGCCTATAAATGCGGAAGCGTGCGATTTACTTGTCAGCCACTGTTCGGTTGCAATGACTATGAAAAGCGCCGTCATTGCAAAATCGACGCCCTTGATATTAAAATTAATAAGCGAACCAGCAAGCGCCCCGATAACACCGCCGGTTATCCAATAGCAGTGATCGAGCAGGGCAATCGCGAAGTAATATATTTGTTCGTTAATACCCTCCGGCGCTTTTGCAGAGGATAACAAAGCATATGTTTCGTCGGTGAGGGCAAAGATCATATAAAATTTTTTCCTGCCGACTTTTTTAAATTTTTCAATTAGAGAAAGACCGTAGACAATATGCCTTGCCTGAACCAGAAAAGTCATTATTGCTACTTCAATATATCCTGCGCCCCGATGCAGAAGATCGACTGCGACATATTGCATCGAGCCCGCATAGATCACAATACTCATCATAGCGGCCCATAAAAAATCATATCCGATTGACTGAATCATCAAGCCAAATGCTATCCCGATGGACAGGTAACCAAGCATTACGGGTATGGTTGTTACAAAAGCAGCTGAAAATGCACGCCTTACCATTACCACAACTCCCAAACTATACTATTTTTAAATGATAGTACATTCAAAGACGGTGTGTCAATAAAAAATTCTGTCTAAGTGATTGACAACTATAACAACTGATGCTATCATAAACGTATGAACAATTATTCATACGTTTGCGAAAGGCGTGAAGATATGCAGAATTATTTAGAGGAAAACAAGATCAATAAGATTATGGATGAAATGCCCGATGAGGAGGAGCTGTACGACCTTGCAGAGCTTTTCAAGGTTTTTGGCGATTCGACCCGGATACGTATAATCCAGACATTGTTTTTATCTGAGATGGCGGTCGGCGAGATGGCGGCGGCGCTTCAGATGACCCAGTCGGCGATCTCCCATCAGCTTCGCGTTTTGAAACAGGCTAAGCTTGTAAAATACCGCAAGGTCGGAAAAGTGGCATACTACTCTCTTTCCGACGATCACGTAAAACAGATATTCGATCAGGGGCTTAGCCACATACAGGAATAGAAGGAGGGGCAACATGTTGGAATCAAAGGAGGAGACCTGCGTAATTCACCAGCACTGCGGGTGCAGCGCGTGCGCCTGCGAATTGGAACCCGAAGAAGAGAAGGACGAGGGACAGGATAAAAAGGAATTTCTTACGCTCTGCATATCGGCAGTATTGTTTCTTACCGCGATGGTTTTAAAGCCGTATTATAGTTTTCACCTGCCGGTTTTTCTTGCTTTATATATAGTCACAGGCGCTGAGCCGATAATCAATATGACGAAAAGCATAAGAAGAGGGAACCTTTTCGATGAAAATACGCTGATGGTGGTTGCCACGATAGGTGCGTTTGCGACAGGCGAATATGCAGAGGGCGTTGCCATCATGCTGTTCTACCGAGTCGGCGAATATCTGCAGGAGGCAGCGGTGCGCCGTTCGAGAAAGTCGATAAAGTCGCTCGTGAGCCTTAAGCCAGACTACGCGAATATTATGGAAAACGGAAAAATGGTAAGGGTTGATCCCGAAAACGTGCAGGTGGGGGATATAATAATAGTAAACCCCGGCGAAAAGGTGCCGCTTGACGGAAGGGTGGTCAAAGGGATTTCTAACCTCAACACCTCTGCGCTTACCGGCGAATCTCTCCCGGCTCCCGTTTCGGAAGGGGACGGGATATACGCCGGAAGCCTGAACATAGACGGGGTAATCGAGGTCGAGGTCACAAAGCCGTTTGCCGAATCGACTGTTTCAAAAATAATGGAGCTTGTCGAAAACGCGAGCCGCAAAAAGGCGCCGCAGGAAAAATTTATTACAAAATTTGCCCGTTTCTATACTCCGGCAGTCGTAGGTGTCGCCGCCCTCATTGCTTTTGCGGCGCCACTCTTCGATAATTTTGATTTTGGCACATGGATATACAGGGCGCTCGTATTTCTGGTCGTGTCATGTCCCTGCGCGCTAGTCATTTCCATTCCGCTCGGATTCTTCGGCGGGGTCGGGGCGGCGGCAAGGAGAGGCGTTTTGGTAAAGGGCAGCACTTATCTAGACAGTCTGCGCATGGTTAAAACCGTTGTTTTCGATAAGACGGGAACGCTTACGACCGGCAGCTTTACAATAGACAAAATAATTTCCGATGGCATGGAGAGCGGCGAGCTTTTGTTTTATGCGGCGGCTGCCGAAAGCCATTCATCCCACCCTGTCGCAAAGGCTATAGCGGCGGGTTACGGCAAGGAGATACAGGAGGATGCAGTCGAAAATATAGCCGAGGTGCCGGGGTGCGGTGTCAGGGCGACGGTAAACGGAAGACAGGTCGCCGCTGGCAACAAAAGGCTTATTTCGGGTATACCGGAGGGCGTTTTAAACGAAAAAATGCCGGCAACGACAGTTTTTGTTTCCGTTGACGGGGTATACTGTGGTAGAATAGATATTAAAGACACAATAAAAAGCAATGCTGAAAAGACGATAGAAGAGCTTAAAAGCGCAGGGATAGACGTTGTGATGCTTACAGGCGACAACGGACATACAGCGGCCGAGGTGGCAGCAAAGCTTGGTATAACAAGGTTTTACCACTCGCTGCTTCCACAGGGTAAGGTGCAAAAGCTTGAAGAAGAAAAGAATTCGGCAAATGGTCTTGTCGCTTTTGTCGGCGACGGTATCAACGACACGCCGGTTCTGGCGGCTGCCGATGTCGGGATTGCGATGGGCGCGCTCGGCTCGGACAGTGCAATCGAGGCCGCGGACATCGTGATAATGGACGATGATATCTCAAGGATCAACACCGCTGTCAAAACAGGCAGGAGAACTATTCATATCATCAATCAGAATATTTATCTCGCACTCGGCGTGAAACTGCTTGTGATGCTGCTGAGCGTATTTGGAGATGCAAGCATGTGGGCAGCGGTATTTGCCGACGTGGGAGTTGCGCTTATCGCTATCCTGAATTCTATGCGTCTAATTTGGAAAAGGAGTAACTGATGAATCTCAAGACGGACTTGACAAAAAAAGGTTTTCTGCCCATGACAAGGCGAGAGCTCGATGAAAAAGGAATAAAACAGCCCGATTTTATATGTGTAACGGGGGATGCGTACGTCGACCATCCCTCGTTCGGTTTTGCTATCATAACCCGTGTGCTGGAAGCGGCGGGGTACAGCGTCGCCGTTTTGGCGCAGCCGAATATGCATGACGAAAAAAACAGTTTTACGCAGCTAGAAATGCCGAAATACGGCTTTTTTGTAACAGGCGGCAATATAGACTCGATGGTCGCCCATTACAGCGTTTCAAAGCACAAAAGAAGAGAGGACTCGTATTCCCCCGGCGGTAAAACGGGCAAGCGCCCTGACCGTGCCGTAACGGCATATTGCAAGGCTTTAAGAAAATACTATCCGAATGTCCCGATTGTGATAGGCGGGCTTGAGGCTTCGCTTCGCCGTTTTGCGCATTATGACTACTGGGCGGATTCCCTGATGCCGTCTGTGCTTATCGACAGCGGCGCGGATATTTTGATTTACGGCATGGGCGAACTTCAGACTGTCGAAATCGCGGACAGGCTTTCAAAGGGCGATGTTTCAAGCATCACTGACGTGCGCGGCACATGTGTACGTGTGAAAAAGCGTGATGAAGAGGGTATTGTCTGCCCATCCCTTGAAGAGGTCACCTCTTCAAAACGAAGCTATGCCGAAAGCGTTAAGATTCAGTATCAGGAGCAGGACCCGGTCACAGGAAAAGTGATCTATCAAAAGCACGGAGATATATTTGTTAAGCAGAACAAGCCGATGCCTCCCCTTACGACAGAGCAGTTCGACGCTGTTTATGAGCTTCCGTTTATGAACACCTACCATCCGTCCTACGAAAAAGATGGCGGCGTTCCGGCAATAGAAGAAGTTGAATTTTCCATGATTCACAACCGCGGCTGTTTTGGCGCATGCAATTTCTGCGCGCTGACCTTCCATCAGGGCAGGAGAGTGACGAGCCGCAGCAAGCAGTCCTTAGTCGACGAAGCGGTAAGGATGACGAAAAATCCCCGGTTCAAGGGATATATCCACGACGTCGGCGGTCCGACGGCGAATTTCAGACATTCGGCGTGCAAAAAGCAGGAGACCCTTGGCGCCTGCAAGGACAAAAGATGCCTCGCTCCCGTGCCGTGTAAGGCGCTTGAGGTCGACCATTCGGAATATCTTGATATTCTAAAGACTTTAAGAGAACTGCCTAAGGTCAAAAAGGTGTTTATACGAAGCGGGATAAGATTTGATTATCTCATGCTTGATAAAGACAATGAATTTTTCAGAGAGCTGGTTAAAAATCATATAAGCGGTCAGCTCAAAGTGGCGCCCGAGCATGTTCGCAAAAACGTGCTAAATGCTATGGGGAAGCCGCCTGTCGACGTGTTCGACCATTTCTGCGAGCTGTATACGAAATTCAACCGTGAATATAAAAAAGACCAGTATCTAGTACCATACCTCATGTCTTCGCATCCGGGCAGTACACTTGAAGATGCGCTTGCCCTTGCGCTTTATTTAAAACGCACAGGGCTTCGCCCAGAGCAGGTACAGGATTTTTACCCGACGCCTGGAACAATATCGACATGCATGTTTTACACCGGCATTGATCCAATAACCGGAAAGCATATATACGTTCCGAAAAACCCGAAGGAAAAGGAGATGCAGCGCGCCCTCCTGCAGTATTACAGGCCGTCAAACTATTCGCTTGTTAGAGAGGCTCTTAAAAAGATCGGCAGAGACGATCTGATAGGATATGGTCAGAACATGCTGGTTCCGCCATCCGGGGCGGCACGGCAGCATCCCCATCAGAATCCCCACCAAAACGGGCAAAGACGTATTAAACGAAGATAAAGTAAAGGGGAGCATATGACTCCCCTTTTTAATTATGAAAAACGCGTGCCCTCAATATGTATATATCTTCGCTGTTTGACACTGTAGGTAGAAAGCGGGCGGTAATCGCTGTCGTCTGTATGCGTCGCTATTAGTATATTGTCAGGGCTTGGAACTATGCCCCGCTCGACGACAAGCAGGCTGTGCTCATAAGTGACCCCATCAAAGGAAAGCTGAATAATATCGCCTATTTCGATCTTGTCGATCGGAACGCCTTTGCCGAACGGACCTCGTCCACTGGTGCGGGTCAGAAAATTATACAAAAACTGCACCCCTGTCCACGCGGGCGCGCGGTTGGTGGGACTTATGTAATACCAGCCGTAGGTCGGGGCGTAGTTCATCGGTGCGCCGCCGGCATGTATGCACTGAGATATGAAATTTGTGCAGTCGCCGCCTATGCCGGTGAAACTGAAATAATTAGGGTTGCGCGAAAACGCCCAATTGTGCGCGTATTCCACCGCTTTTTCACGGTCATAAAACATTATAAATTCCCCCCCCCTTTCTCTAAGTTTATGAAAGAGAAGAGTGGGGAATTACTTTATGTTGCAAAAAACTTATATACAGCGGACTCATTGTATTTTTCTGCATAAAATATTATAATAAACCTAAGAAAAGGAGATTTGATTTATGTTTATTTTGATAGATTCTGAGATTGCAGCAGACCGGGAGGTTTGTGCTGCGTAGAAGCCACACCCTCCCAAAAGATAAAAAAATTTTTTAGGAGGATATCAATTGGATTTAACAATAAAAAATTTGGGTCTTCAGGACAGATTCGCACAAGAGGCTTCATTGTACGGCGGCCTTTTCCTCGCAAGGATAGTTTCACAGTCTAAAGACCTCTATAGAGCCGTGACCGAAAAGGGTGAGGTGTTTGCACAAGTTTCGGGCAAATTAAGGTATGAAGCACAGGATCTTAGCGATTTTCCGGCGGTGGGCGATTTTGTAATGCTTGACAGGGAGTGTGGCGAATCTGGCAATGCCGTCATTTTGCATGTGCTGAGGAGAAAAACGGTTTTCGAGCGGAAAGCCGCCGGAACCGCTCTGGATGTGCAGGTAGTTGCCGCTAATATAGACGTGGTTTTTATTTGCATGTCTCTAAATAATGATTTTAACCTGCGCCGCCTCGAGCGCTATATTTCGATTGCGTGGGACAGCAGAGCTTTGCCTGTCGTCATCCTTACAAAGTCTGATCTCTGCGCCGATTCAGAGGATAAAATATCAAAGGTCTTGTGCTCGGCACCGGGTGTGGATGTATTGACCGTGTCAGCGCTGACGGCGGATGGCCTAGAGCCTTTAAAAAGCTATATGAAACCGGGTGCGACGATCGCCTTTATCGGGTCGTCGGGCGTTGGAAAGTCAACGATAATAAACCATCTATCGGGCGGTGAGGTCGTGACAACCGGTGAGATCGGATCAAACGACAAGGGCAGGCATACGACTACGCAAAGACAGCTATTGCTGCTTCCCGGCGGCTGTATCGTTATCGATACACCGGGCATGCGTGAGCTTGGCGTCGAAAGCGCCGATCTCGGGAAGGCTTTTACAGACATCGAAACGCTTTCGGCAAAATGCAGGTTTAAAGACTGCTCGCACCAAAGCGAACCGGGATGTGCCGTCAAGGCCGCAATTGAGGCTGGAAATTTGTCGGAGGAGAGGCTTGGCAATTACCTCAAACTCAAAAAAGAGGTTAAGTATGACCGGCTTAACTCAAGACAGATAGAAAATGAAAAGATAAACTCGATGTTCAGCGGCAAAAATGAGATGAAAAAGATGAGAAAAATCGCAAAGGATAAAAATAACAGAAGACATTATTGATCGCATGAATGTCCTATAATGGCAAGCTATAAAAAAAGCAGGGTTTTATCCCTGCTTTTTACTTATAATTTTTTCACCTTTGCATTGCGTGAACCTTGCAGGATTCCATCTCTGAAACCTGTTCAAAAACCCTTTTGAATATTTCAATCGCTTCGTCAAGCTGATCTTTCGTGTGCGTCGCAGTATAGCTCGTGCGAAGCAGGCATTCCCCCTCGGGAACAGCCGGCGCTATTACCGGATTTACATATACGCCTTCGTTTAGTAGCATGTGATCTATAATAAATGTCCGTTTTGTTTCGTATGTCATAACTGGGATGATTGCAGTATCTGAGTTGCCTATAGGAATGCCGGCTTCTCTGAATTTTGCACGCATATAGTCACCATTTGCCTTAAGATGTTCGACACGTTCAGGTTCCTCCCGCAGGATTTCAAGTGCTTTGAGCGCGGTCGCGCAGGAAGCCGGAGTGATGGAAGCACTGAATATGAATGGGCGTGAATTATGTTTGACATAGTGCGCGACGGTTTCGGATGTAGCCATGTACCCGCCGAGGCTTGCAAGCGATTTTGAAAAGGTGCCCATTATGATATCGACTTCTTTTTCAAGCCCGTAGTAATTTGCGGTGCCCCTTCCGTTTTTGCCGATCATGCCAAGCCCGTGCGCGTCATCAACCATGACCCGTGCGCCGTAAGCCCTTGCAAGTTCAACAATAGCGGGCAGCTTTGCGATATCTCCGCCCATTGAGAAAACGCCATCGGTAACTATCAGTTTACCGGCGCCGTCTGGGACTGATTCGAGTTTGCTTTTTAAATCATCCATATCGCTGTGACGATATTTCAAAGTCTTTGCAAATGCAAGACGGCAGCCGTCAACGATACTGGCGTGATTTTCTTTATCAGATATTATGTAATCATGCATGCCCGCGATGCATGAGATGATGCCTAAATTGGTCTGAAACCCGGTGCTGAATGTGATCACAGTTTCTTTATTAAGAAAGTCGGCAAGTTCACGCTCGAGTTTTGTATGAAGTGTCAAAGTGCCGTTTAAAAATCTTGAGCCGGAACATCCTGAACCGAAGCGCCTGAGTGCCTCGACGCCCGCCTCGATCACGCGTTCGTCGCTCGTAAGTCCCATGTAGTTGTTCGAACCGAGCATTATCGTCCTGTGCCCCTCCATGTCAACAACGCTGTCCTGACGGGAAGTTATTTCGTGAAAATAAGGATATAAACCTAAGTCTATCATTTCTTTTGCCGCAGTAAATTTTTCACATTTATCAAATAAATCCATTTTTTTCACCTCTAATTCGATACTATACCACAAGTGGAAAAAGAAGTAAATAAAATATATTCCGCTTATATCAAATATTCCCTTAAATCCGATAATATGTTATAATGAAAAAAATTGTAAAGACAGGGAAGAGTACATATGAAATATCCGTATGGCAAAACAGTATTTGTCACAGGAGGGTCGTCAGGGATAGGTGCCGCTTGCGCGAAAATGTTTGCGGAGAAGGGTTTTACGGTCTATGCAGGTGCACGTTCGGCGGGGAGAAGTGTCCAAAAGTTCGAAAGCGGCGGTGAGATAAGACCCGTCGTAATAGACGTTTGCGACGAAGGCTCGGTCAAAACGGCTGTGGACGCTATCATTAAAGAAACCAAAAACATAGGGATAGTCGTACACTGCGCGGGAATGGGCATTGCCGGTTCCGCCGAAGACACGCCGGACGATGCCGCCCACAGGCAGATGGAAGTGAATTATTTCGGTGTTATGCGGGTAAACAGGCAGATACTGCCCTATATGAGAAAGCAAAAAAACGGACTGGTAATATGTATTGGATCTGTCGCGGGCATTTTCCCGATTCCCTTTCAGTCGCATTATAGCTCAAGCAAGTTTGCGATAGAGGCTTATGCCAAGTCGCTCAGGATGGAGCTTTCGGGTTTCGGGGTTAAAGTCTCTGTTATAGAGCCGGGCGATACTCACACCGGCTTTACCGATGCGAGACGGTACGAGCTTCCGGAAGGGTCGCCTTATAATGATATTTGCAAAAGCGCTGTCGCAAAGATGGAAACGGACGAGAGAAAGGGCAGGTCGCCCGATTCTGTCGCCAAAGTTGCTCTAGGTATTGCAGAGCGGATAAACCCGCCAGTTTTCAGAGTGGTTGGGTTTGATTATAAACTGCTCGTGTTTCTGCGCAGACTGCTGCCCGAGGGGCTTATTCTATTCATGCTCAGAAAGATGTATATGCGCTAAATAAATAATATGCTATATTTTTAAAGGGCACCTTTTCAGGTTTCAACAGCTGACAGACGCTCGAAAAGGACAGTCAGACGAAGAACAGGCGCACGTCGCTTTATGCAGATACAGCAGGGCGCCTGTTCTGAAGTAAGCAAAAGTGCTCCCCCCCGTAAGGGGGGGCTTGCGCCATTTTGCGTTTATGAACCGTAACCTGAAGATCACGTTTAAAGACCTGATACTTCCATGGTGCCTAATCACCTATATGTAATCGCTTTTGCGGTGACTGTACTTTTTCGACAGTCTGAGGGCGCCTTTATCAGGCGCCCTTTGTCTTTCTTGTTTTCTTCGGTTTGTTCTGCTCGATGCTTGCCTTAAGCGCATCCATAAGGTTTATGACATTGTTAGGCGCATCCGCTTTGACAGGGACTACTTCTTTTCCGGCAATCTTTTTTTCAAGCAGTTCGCGCAGCTTTTCCTGGTATTCGTCTTTGTACTGGGAAGGGTCAAAGGGCGTGTCCATAGAGCTTATAAGCGTTTTCGCCATATTCAGCTCTGCGTCGGAAATGCTCGGACGTGTATATGCCTTCTGAAGCGCTTTTACCTCATCCTCGTAGTACATCGTGGTAAGCAATATGCCCTCTTCACGGGGGATTATCGCAAGCAGGGTTTCCTTTGTACCGATAACAGTCTTGCCGATAGCGATCTTCTGCTCGGACATCAGAGCCTCGCGCAGCAGCTCGAATGCTTTGTCTCCGCCGGCTTCCGGAAATGCCTGATATGTCCTGTCATAGAACACTGGGGATATCTGATTCAGGTTTGCAAAGTGAAGTATCTGAATAGACTTGTCCTTTTCAGTTTTGATCTTTTCAAGGTCGTCGTCAGTCACCACAACATAATTGTCCTTATCGTATTGATAACCCTTGACGATATCGTTTTGATTTATCTCCTTGCCGCAGTGGGCGCAGACTTTTTTATAGCGGATGCGGGAGTTGTCCTCCTTGTGGAGCTGGTTGAAGCTGATGTCATTGTCCTGAGTCGCCGTATACATGGAAACGGGTATCGCCACAAGCCCGAAAGCTATCACGGATTTAAATGCAACTGCCATAATGATGCTAAACCTCTTTTACACACTTTTTCTTTATTTTTCCCAATTCTATCGATTTTTTTAAAGCTATAAAAAATTTATATGATGTTGTTATTGCGGGATGTGTGTGATAAAATATTCATTAATATACCTTGGGAGGAAAAAGAATGCTCAGTGACGTGGAAATTGCTAGGGTTTGCGCAAAAAAACCCATTACGGAGATCGCTGAAAACGCCGGCCTTCTGCATGAAGAGCTCGAGCTTTACGGTGAATATAAGGCAAAGATCAAAGACAGCGCTTATGCGCGGCTTCAAAGCCGTCCCGACGCAAAACTCATACTTGTGACGGCTGTAAACCCAACCCCTGCCGGAGAGGGAAAAACGACAGTGACGGTCGGGCTTGGACAGGCTTTGAATAAACTTGAAAAGAAAACGGTGATCGCACTCAGAGAGCCGTCTCTCGGCCCTGTGTTCGGCATAAAAGGCGGGGCGGCCGGTGGCGGATACTCTCAAGTCGTTCCTATGGAGGATATAAACCTTCATTTCACAGGCGATATGCACGCAATAACCACGGCAAACAATCTTTTGTGCGCCATTGTCGACAACCATATCCAGCAGGGGAACGCACTTGACATCGACCCCCGCACCATTGTTTTCAAACGTGTGCTGGACATGAACGACAGGGAACTTAGAAATGTCGTCGTCGGTTTGGGCGGCAGGCTCAACGGCGTTCCGCGTGAGGATGGATTCACCATCACCGTCGCAAGCGAGGTGATGGCTGTTTTATGTCTGGCATCTGATCTTAAGGATCTTAAAAAAAGGCTCGGCAATATCCTTGTCGGGTATACTTATGATAAGAGACCCGTTTTCTGCAGAGACCTCAAAGTGAGCGGAGCGATGACGGCGGTGCTTAAAGACGCTATCAAGCCGAACATCGTTCAGACCATTGAACACACACCCTGCCTCATACACGGCGGCCCGTTTGCAAATATCGCTCACGGCTGCAACTCTGTCAGGGCAACAAAGCTTGCGATGAAGCTTGGCGATTACTGTGTCACGGAGGCGGGATTCGGGGCCGATCTCGGCGCTGAGAAGTTCCTTGATATAAAATGCCGTTTTGCGGGGCTGAAACCGAATGCGGTCGTTATTGTCGCCACTGTCCGCGCTCTTAAATACAACGGCGGGGTGAAAAAAGAAAATCTATCTGAGGAAAACATCACAGCGCTTAAAAAGGGAATAGTAAATCTAGAAAAACATATAGAAAATATCCAGAAATACGGCGTTCCGGCAGTCGTTGCGATAAACCGCTTCTATACGGATACTGACCCCGAGATAGATTTTATCAAAGCGTTTTGCAAAAGCAAAAATGCAAAATGCGAAGTTGCAGAAGTATTCGCTAAAGGTGGCGAGGGCGGAATCGATCTTGCAAAAGCTGTTATCAAAACGATCGAGGAAGTGCCGTCCAATTTCAGACCGCTTTACCCAGACGATCTTTCGATAAAAGAAAAGATCAATACGATTGTGCGTGAGATATATGGCGGCGAGCGTGTGGTTTTCGAGTCAAAAGCGGAAACCGCTATCAAACGGATAGAAGAGATGGGATTTTCCGGCATGCCGGTCTGCATGGCTAAAACGCAGTATTCACTCTCCGACGATCCGGCAAAGCTTGGGCGTCCGTCCGGCTTCACCGTTACTGTAAGGGACGTGCGTCTCTCCGCAGGCGCCGGTTTTGCAGTGGCTCTTACAGGAGATATTATGACGATGCCGGGGCTTCCCAAGGTGCCGGCTGCCGAAATGATAGACGTCGATGACGACGGAAACATTGTAGGAATATTTTGATTTTTGGAGGTCATGATGCAGACCATCATGTCAAACAGTCCGGCAGACACCGAAAAAGCCGGATATGAACTTGCAAAGACGCTTCACGGCGGGCAAACAGTCGCCCTTTTCGGCGATCTCGGCGCCGGAAAAACGGCATTTGTGCGCGGTTTTGCCAAGGCTGTCGCACCGGAGGCGTCGGTGACCAGCCCGACCTTTACTGTAATGCAGTATTATCCGGGAAACCCCGACCTTTACCATTTTGATATGTACAGGATAGACAGCTTTGAAGACCTGTACAACACTGGCTTTTTTGACTACCTTGAGGGGGACGGCATCTGCATTATTGAGTGGAGCGAAAAGATAGACTATGTCCTGCCTGACGAATATGTGAAGGTCACGATAGAGAAGACTAAAAACGAGCGTCAGAGGCTCATTACCGTCAAAGAGGAGAAAAAATGAAGATTCTTGCCTTTGAAACGTCCGCAAAAGCCGCAAGCGTCGCTATAACCGATGACGGCAAGCTTATAGGAGAATTTTATATAAATATAGGGCTTACGCACAGCGAAACGATGCTTCCGATGTGCGAGAAACTGCTTGGCACAGCCGGATATTCTTTAAGCGATATTGACACGATTGCCGTTGCGGCGGGGCCTGGCTCTTTTACGGGGATACGTATAGGGATTGCCGCGGTAAAGGGGCTTGCTTTTGGCAGAGATATAAAATGCGCTGCTGTATCAACACTTGAGGCGGCAGCATATAATGTGTCCACGTTTGACGGCTATATCGCCGCTGTGATGGACGCACGCTGCAATCAGGTGTACAATGCTGTCTTCACATGCCAAAACGGCAGGATCGAGCGGATAACGCCTGACAGGGCACTGCCAATAGCCGAGCTTGAGAAAGAAATAAAATTATATAAAAAACAGGTCATACTAGTTGGCGACGGGGCAGAATTGTGTTATAATGCATATCAAAAGTATGAGCATGTCCGCCTCAGCGCGCCGGCAGTCCGTTTTCAGCGGGCATCCTCAGTCGCTGCCGCGGCAGAGGAAGGGCCTTTTGTTACAGCCGAAGAGCTTGAAGCGTTTTACTTGAGGCTTCCACAGGCTGAGAGAGAGCTTATTTCCAGGCAAAAAAATAAGGAGGTAACGCCATGATAGCGATTGGCTGTGACCATGCGGGTTTTGAACTGAAACGTGCGGTCATAAAACATCTTGAGGAAAAAGGACTCAAAGTGAAGGATCTCGGCACATACAGCACCGATTCCTGCGACTATCCTGATATTGCTCTCGCTGTGGGCACTGCTGTTACAGACGGCACCTGTGAAAAGGGCATATTGGTCTGCGGAACGGGCATCGGCATGTCGATAGCGGCAAACAAGATAAAGGGCGTAAGGGCTGCCTGCTGCAGCGATACCTACAGCGCAAAACTTACGAGGATGCACAATAACGCCAATGTGCTATGCTTTGGCGCTAGGGTCGTTGGAGAAGGTTTGGCGCTCGAGATCGTTGATGCATATATTGGCACCGAGTTTGAGGGCGGAAAGCACCAGAGAAGGATCGATAAAATTTCAGCGCTTGAAAAATAATTAACATATAGGGAGAGTTGAAAATGAGTACACATATTATTGAACATCCTCTGATACAGCACAAACTGTCGATAATTAGAGACAAAAACACCGGTTCAAAGGAATTCCGCGAGGTCATTGAGGAAATAGCAATGCTGCTTTGCTACGAGGCTACTCGTGACATGCCCCTAAAAGAAGTTGAGATCGAGACACCTATTGCTATTGCTAAGACAAAGGTGATTGCCGGAAAGAAGCTTGCAGTCGTTCCGATCTTACGTGCCGGACTCGGAATGGTCGAGGGCATATTAAAGCTTGTTCCTGCCGCAAAGGTTGGGCATATCGGGCTTTACAGGGATCCTGAAACTTTTAAGGCTGTTGAATATTACTGTAAAATGCCAAGCGATATAAGTGAAAGGGATGTAATCATTCTTGATCCGATGCTTGCAACCGGTGGTTCCGCTTCAGCAGCTATCAATCTTATCAAGAGATATAACCCGAGAAGCATCAAGATGATGAACATAATCGCCGCTCCTGAAGGCATCGCAAAAATTGAAAAGGACCATCCGGATGTTGATATTTTCTGCTCGGCAAAGGATGAAAAACTTAATGATCACGCCTATATAATACCTGGTCTCGGTGATGCTGGAGACAGAATTTTTGGTACAAAATAAATAGTTAAACATAAAAAACGTCCATGCTCAAGCATGGGCGTTTCTTATAATAAGAGGTTTGCAAGTGGAATTGATACAGATATTAGGGTTTTTAGTTATTGTTTTATTTTACGGCAGCTACTTTGAGAAAATGTTGTCACAGCGCCGCCACGGCATAACAACAGACAGGATGGGTAGGGGAGAAAAGCCAAAACACACATTAAGAATAGAAGTTTTATTAAAAGTAATAACATTTACTATGACGGCTGTTCAACTATTAAGTATAATTGTAAATGCTAAATGGTTTCTACTTGCGTACAGCAACACTCTACGTTATGTCGGAATCGTGATAGCACTAAGCGGAGTAACTGTTTTTATTATTGCTATGATTACTATGCGTGAAAGCTGGCGTGCCGGAGTAGATTCATCGCAAAAAACTACATTAGTCAAAGATGGCATTTATAGATTCAGCCGCAATCCGGCTTTTTTGGGTTTTGATTTATTCTATATAGGGTTTACTGCCGCATTCAGCAATGCCCTTCAGATTTGTTTTCTGCTCTTATCTGTCACCGTACTTCATTTGCAGATAATCGAAGAGGAAAAGTTTCTTCCAACTGTTTTTGGTGAGGAATATATTAATTATAAGAGGAAGACAGGCAGGTATTTCTCTATTAAAGGCAGATAGTAGTATTTTAGTCTGATATATATGCAGGTGAGATCGTGTACTCAAGGCCACAACGCTGAATATATGGGGATGCCAGGACATAAAGATCGGTTGCGTGGCTTTCAAACTCAAACAGCATTTGCGCTTCCATGCACATTTCGTTGACATCTGCGGGCTTGGTAAGTATAGGGATAGATGATTTTATGGAAGAAAGTATTTCTCGTCCTTTATTATTCATCGCAAGAACACGGGCATATGGAGCAGACTGAATGGAAAATTTTTTGCTTAGCCCAAGGAATGCGGAAATTACTAGTCTGCGGATTCGGCTTAAAGGATAACGTTTGGTTTTTACAGACATGCATATTTCTTCTACAGATACACATTGTTTAATAAAGTTCATCAGGCGCTGTTCAATGCCCTCACTAAGATCAGGCAGTTTTTGAAAGTCATAATCAGACATTGTGCGCAGTTTTGCAAGTATTGCCTTATTCATCCATTCAAGAAGATAAGGTGCTCTTCCAGCTTCTATTTCATTTTTTAAAAGTTCGAATTGTCTATCAGTCATATAACTGCGAAGTTCATCAAAACGACCGCCTTTTATTTCATCTCTCATAAAAGATGCTGAAACGTAACCCTCTTTCTCGATTGGGTCATGGTGGCCTGAACCAATACGCTGTATCGTAAATGGCTGGATCTTTGATTTGATTTTTTTAAGAGCTTTGATATACTCAACCGCAAGAACATTGTTGGGGGTATTCAATACATCAGACAGTTCATGCCCCATTGTTTTTTCATAAGCACGTGAAACTGCCTTAGGGAAACTTGCTCCCTCGTCTAAAAAACCTCGGATAGCTTTTGATAAAACCGGAGTTTCAGATAAATCAGCGATAAGCTTTAGCATTGTAAGATTTCCAATCTCACTGCCGAAACTGAGTTCGTCAACGCAATTAAGATTGTTCAGTAAAGTTACAGCACCGCGGGCAAATGTTTCAGCAGAAGCCATAGCATATGGGGTTGGAAGCTCAAGCACGAGGTCAGCACCTCCATAAACGGCGAGTTTGGCTCTTGTCCATTTATCAAAAACAGCAATATCCCCACGCTGAACATAATTGCCGCTCATTAAAGAAATTATATGGGTAGCGCCGTTTTCCCTTGTCTTTTGTATATGATAAGCATGACCGCTGTGAAACGGGTTATATTCACATATTACAGCAGAGATTTTCATAAAATTTACTCCAAAAACACATAATATTGTCCAGAAATACTTGATTAAACATCAAATTATGAGGTATAATTTTTAATTGGTTATATTATAATACAAGAATTGAACGATTGGAAGGGAAAAAATGAAGATATTGGTTATTAATGCCGGAAGTTCGTCGCTCAAATATCAATTAATAGATATGACGGATGAGAGCGTTCTTGCCAAAGGCAACTGTGATAGGATAGGCATTGACGGACTTTTGAAACACAAATCTGCAAAAGCAGAGTTTGTTAAGGAGTTCAGTATGCCTAATCATTCAACAGCTGTCCGCAAGGTAATTGAAGTTATTACCGATAAAGAAATCGGTTGTATAAGCTCTCTTGATGAAATTTCAGCTGTAGGACATCGAATTGTACATGGCGGCGAGCATTTTAAAGAGGCAAAGCTTGTTAATGAAGCTGTTATTGATGAAATTGCAGAGTGCGGCAAGTTAGCACCTTTACACAATGTACACAGTGTGTCGGGAATTAGGGCTTGCATGGAGGTTCTCCCAAATGTGCCTCATGTAGTTGTTTTTGATACAGCATTCCACCAGACAATGCCACCAGAGGCTTATATGTATGGTGTGCCGTATGATTACT
Source organism: Bacillota bacterium (assembly GCA_030705925.1). Lineage (NCBI taxonomy): Bacteria > Bacillati > Bacillota > Bacillota bacterium. Next base: position 3,651 of record JAUZPM010000032.1, on the reverse strand, counting down.
ATAAAAAATATGCAATACGCAAATACGGCTTCCACGGAACTTCTCATAGATTTGTTACCCAGCGTGCCGCTGCAATGCTTGGAAAAGATGTTAATGATGTCAACCTTATTACATGCCATCTTGGAAACGGCTCATCAATAACGGCTGTAAAAAACGGCAAATGTATTGATACAACGATGGGATTTACTCCTCTCGATGGTCTTATGATGGGCAGCCGCTGCGGTGCAATGGATCCTGCCGTCGTTACTTATATTGAAAGAATCGAAGGCAAGACCAGTAAAGAGATGGACATGTTCATGAATAAAGAGTGCGGAGTTCTTGGTATAAGCGGTGTTTCAAGTGACTTCCGCGATATTGACGATGCGGTAGCTGAAGGAAATGAACGTGCAAAGCTTGCGCTTGATATGTTTATTTATCAGATCAAAAAGTATATAGGAAGTTTTATGTATATCCTCGGGAAGATCGATGGTATAGTGTTCACAGCCGGGGTTGGTGAAAACAATCCAGAACTTCGCCAAGAGGTGCTTAAGGGACTTCAAAACATTCATATAGATTCTAAACTTAATAACATACACGGAAAAGAGACGATAATATCCACGCCGGATTCAGCATTTAAGATAATGGTTATCCCGACGAATGAGGAATGTATGATTGCCAGGGACACCAAGCAGCTTGTTGAATCACTTAAAAAATAATCAAAAAAGAGAGGGGTTTGCCTCTCTTTTTTTTAATGGATTGTGCAAGGATTAGGTGTCGTGTTCAACGACATCTCTCTCCCGAAACAGCAACGAAACACACCAGACTCCGGCAAGCCCGACAAGAGTGAATATCACACGGCTGATTGCCGCGCCCTGCCCTCCGAATATCCAACCTACGATGTCAAAATTGAATATTCCAATGCTGCCCCAATTTATTGCACCAATGATAACGAGTAACAGTGCAAACCTGTCCATAAACTAACCTCCGTTACGCTTTAAGCTTAAAGCAATTTTGGATTTGTCGATCGCGTAAAGCCGCGAATCGAAATAAATAAGAGAGAGAATTACTTCTCTCTCTTATTATTACCTGTTTTAATGCTTTTAATTATTTTAAGCCTGGAAAATTCTTCCCTGTCTTTTTCTTCAAGCGCTTCGGTTATAAATTTTACTATATCCGAATATTGAGGGATTATTATATCATGAAGGGCATTTGCACGTTTTTGCGTTTTTTTAACATTATAAGCAAGTCGATAAATACTGTTTTCAATCTCTGCAAGCCTTAAAATCAATTCTTTTACTCGCAAAAATGAAATAAAAGCTTTATCAAAACGTGAATTTGTGTATTCAAAACCATAAAAAGGTTTTGGAGTTAAATCAGGTTTAGCGATAATGGGAAGTGCTGTTCCCATTACGCTTCTGTATTTTACGTTGACCGTATCATCTACAGGATACGATAAAGATATATCATATATTGTGTCGACGCCCATAGTTATATTGGCCTGCGACAGAGCAAAGTATGCATCAGCAAAAGTTGAGTCGATTTCAGCCTGAATTTCTTTTGCCTTGCCCATCAGCGCCATCATTTCCATGATCATGACATTGCGCTTTTTATCAAGCAGTTCATAACCAAGTTTTGCCAGCGAAAATGAACGCTTGATATTCATTAAGTTGCCCTTTGTAGGAAAAACATTTACATTCATAAAATGATCCCTTACTTTTTATGATAAAACTTTTTGAGCGTATCTGAATCGACACGGTCAAGCTCTGACTCAGGCAGTTCAGAGAGGATATCCCAAGCAAGGTTAAGAGTCTGGTCAAGTGAACGGTTTTCCGTTCTGCCCTGCTGCAAAAATTCACTTTCAAAGCGTTTGCCGAAAGCTATATATTGTTTATCTGTGGCAGAAAGTTCATCTTCACCGATAACTGAAGCAAGAGAACGAGCATCTTGAACCTTTGAATAGGACGCGAAGAGTTGATTTGCAACAGACGGATGATCTTCACGAGTATAACCTTTACCAATGCCATCTTTCATAAGGCGTGATAGGGAAGGAAGGACGGCGATAGGAGGATAAATTCCCTGCTGGAAAAGCGCACGGTCAAAAACGATCTGTCCCTCAGTAATATAGCCTGTAAGATCCGGGATAGGATGGGTTATATCATCGTTTGGCATTGTAAGAATAGGAATTTGCGTGACGGATCCGGTCGAAGATGACACCATGCCAGCTCTCTCATAAAGAGACGCAAAATCGGAATAAAGATAACCCGGAAATCCTTTTCTTCCAGGGATTTCGTTCTTCGAAGAAGAAAGTTCACGCAACGCTTCAGCATAGGCTGTTATATCTGTAAGTACGACAAGAATATGCATATTAAGCTCAAACGCAAGATATTCAGCTGCTGTTAAAGCACACCGAGGCGCAATTATACGCTCGATGATAGGGTCGTTTGACAGGTTTAAGAACATTACAACCCTTTGCATAACGCCGCTTTCTTCAAAAGCTTTTTTAAAGTAATCCGCAACGTCATTTTTGACACCCATTGCAGCAAAAACAACAGCAAATTCACTGCCTTCTTCTTCGGCAATCTTAGCCTGATGAACTATTTGAACAGCCAATTGATTGTGAGGCAAACCGCTTCCAGAAAATATGGGCAGTTTCTGCCCGCGGATTAGTGTTGACAATCCATCGATAACTGAAACGCCTGTATGGATATAGTTTCGCGGATAGACACGAGAAACTGGATTCAGCGGAAGACCGTTGATATTACGCTTTGTTTCAGCATAAACAGCAGGAAGATTATCTATCGGCTCACCTACGCCGTTAAAAACACGGCCGAGAATTTCCTTAGAAAGCGGAAGCTCCATCGGGTGCCCGGTAAACTTAACCCTAGAATTATCAAGAGCTATATTTTTCGTACCTTTGAATACCTGTAAAACAGCCCTGCCGCCGCCGATCTCGGCAACTTTGGCAAGACGTTTTTCTCCATTATCAAGAACAAGTTCAGCAACCTCATCAAAAAATACGTTCTCAACGCCGTCAAGAACGACGAGGGGCCCGTTTATGTCCTTAAGTCTTATATATTCTACTGACATGTCAACCCCTCCTTAAAAAGTATTCTCTTCTATTATTTTCTTGACTGTTTCTTTTATTTCAAGACGAAGCGCTTCAAATTCCTGCATATTTTCTGATGGAATGTCGTATTTCATACGGATAAGCTTATCATATATACCAGTGTCAGCAAGGAGAGACAAAGGTATCGATTTTTGAATTATCAAACTGGCTTTGTCATAAAAATAGATAATAAGTTTCATCATAAGGAATTGCTTTGGCAAAGGAACATAGGTATCCTGAGCATTATAGGCGTTTTGCTGCAGATAGCCAAGGCGTATTATACGAGCTGTTTCTATTATAAGACGCTGACTGTCAGGAAGAACGTCGGCACCGATAAGCTTAACTATTTCCATAAGCCTTGTTTCCTCAGTGAGTATAGTTGTCATGCGCTCACGGAGTTTTAGAAAATCGAAGTCAACGTTCTGCTCGTACCATTCGCTAAGATCATCGACATAGTCGCTGTAGCTGGTTGTCCAGTTTATTGCAGGGTAATGTCTTGAATAGGCTAGCGAACGGTCAAGTGCCAAAAATGTTCTGATATAGCGCTTTGTATTTTGAGTTACCGG
>JAUZPM010000031.1 GCA_030705925.1 Bacillota bacterium | reverse complement strand
ATGAGGTGGATTATGAATATAGTAAAGTTTATTAAATCAATTTTATTTAAGCTGCATAAGTATTTTGCTGGTGAAAGCTTTTATATCAACGGTCCTGAGACTCTGCCTCCACCGCTTCGTGCCGAGGAAGAATCTGAGTATGTCAACCGCTTGATGCAGGGCGATGAAAATGCAAAGAAGACACTAATTGAGCATAATCTGCGTTTAGTTGTGTATATTGCACGGAAATTTGAGGGTACAGGCATTGGGGTAGAGGATCTTATCTCTATCGGCAGTATTGGACTTATTAAAGCTGTCAGCACTTTCAGAGCGGATAAAAATATAAAGCTTGCTACATATGCTTCACGCTGTATTGAAAATGAGATTTTGATGTTTTTACGCAAAAATGCATACAAGAAATATGAGGTTTCAATCGACGAACCGCTTAACGTAGACTGGGACGGCAATGAGCTATTGCTTTCAGATATTCTCGGAACTGATGAGGATACGATAGTTCACAGTATCGAGCAGGAGGCAGACAGCAGTATGATAAAAAAGGCGATATCCAAATTAAGTGCCCGTGAACGTAAAATCATGGAGTTCCGTTTTGGGCTTGTAACAGGTGAAGAACAAACGCAAAAGGACGTTGCAGACATGCTGGGAATATCGCAATCATACATATCAAGACTTGAAAAGAAAATAATAGCTCGTCTAAGACGTGAAATAAGCAAAATTTCATAGATGGTTTGGAATATTTTTCTACAGGAAATTGCCTCCATAACTTGATATAACTGAATAATCTATTTTTGCACGGCAATACTCATAATATTAAATTAGATGAGTGGGGGATTGCTGTGCAGTATAACAAAGTTGAAATTTGCGGCGTAAACACATCCAAACTCAAAGTGCTTTCAGGCGCGGAAAAAAAGGAACTGCTTGCAAAGATCAAAGCAGGGGATAATGAAGCAAAAGAAAAATTTGTTAGCGGAAATTTGCGGCTAGTTCTTTCAGTAATACAACGCTTCAATAACCGCGGCGAGGATCTTGACGATCTGTTTCAGGTTGGATGTATCGGTCTTATCAAAGCTATTAATAATTTTGACGTTTCGCAGAACGTGCAATTCTCGACGTATGCCGTCCCCATGATCATAGGTGAAATCAGACGCTATATGCGTGACAATAATGCCATAAGGGTAAGCCGTTCACTAAGAGACACAGCATATAAGGCGCTTACAGAGCGCGAAAGACTTACAAACATGCACAATCGTGAACCGAACGTTGAAGAGATAGCCAAAAGCCTCGAGATGCCCCGGGAAGATGTAGTTATGGCACTTGACGCTATCATGGATCCGGTGTCCTTATTTGAGCCGGTGTATTCGGAAAGCGGAGATTCGATTTTTGTTATGGATCAGGTCTGCGACAATAATAACAACGATGAAAACTGGATAGAAGAAATTGCTCTTAAAGAGGCGATTAACAGGCTTTCCGGAAGGGAAAAACGCATTTTGTCTAAACGTTTCTTCGAAGGAAAGACGCAGATGGAAGTTGCAGAAGAAATGGGTATAAGCCAGGCTCAGGTGTCAAGATTAGAAAAAAGCGCAATGAATCAAATAAAAAAGCATATTTAAATAAAAAACTTCGGAATTTTCCGAAGTTTTTTTAAATTTGCTATTGACCAATGCGGTCAATAGCAGTACAATTCACATTGACCGCATTGGTCAATTGAAAGGAGGCATGAAATGAAGGAAGCTGGCGGCAGCGATGAGGAAAAAAGAGAGCTTATTATCAATGCTGCATTAAAGCAATTTGCTCAAAATGGTTATGAAAAGGCTTCAACTAATGCAATCATTAAAGATGCCGGTGTATCAAAAGGGTTGCTTTTTCATTATTTCGAAAACAAAAAGCAATTATACGTTTTTCTGTTTCAACATAGCGCGGAACTTATTTTACAAGAACTTATGAAAAGGCTTGACAAGGATCAGACGGATTTTTTTGAAAAGATCAAGTGTTCTCAAAATATCAAACTTGATATTATGAGCAGGTATCCCGAAATGTTTAATTTTTTAAAATCAGCTTATTATGATTCAAACGGTGAAGTCAGAGAAGAAATAAAGAAATACACAAATTTAGATTTAAAGGAAAGCATGGCAATGCTATTTTCGAATACAGATAATAGTAAATTTAAACCGGGCATATCGCTGAAAGAGGCGATTAATATCGTAATTTGGACGGCGGAAGGATTTGCTGAAGAAGTTGTTAGGCGTAATGATGATTTTGATGCTAAGGCGCTTGCCGATGAATTTGATGGATACCTTAACATATTAAAGAGATCACTATATAAAGAAGAATCTATTGATTAAACACTGATAAATCGGCATCCGCAAGCCGAAATTGTGGAGAGTGCCAATTTGCTTGGCGCAGAATGGGAAGAGAATATGAATGTTATCGAGATCAAAAATTTAACGAAAAGTTATGGTAAGTCGAGGGGCATAGAGAACATAAGCCTTTCTGTTGAAGAGGGTGAAATCTTTGGGTTCATTGGACCAAATGGAGCAGGAAAATCAACAACGATCAGAACTTTGCTGTCTCTTATATATCCTACGTCCGGAAGCGCGACGATTTTCGGAAAAGACTGTATAAAGTATGCAAGTGATATAGCAAAGGATATAGGGTATCTTCCCAGCGAAGTGTTTTATTATGATAATATGCGTGTCAGAGACCTGCTTAAATATGCCGCTTCTTTTTATAAAAAGGATTGCAAAGCGAGAATAAACGAACTGTGTGACAGGCTTGAGCTTGATCAGAGCAAGAAGATAGAGGACCTTTCATTCGGCAATAGGAAAAAAGTCGGGATAGTGCAAGGACTTTTGCATGAGCCAAAACTAATTATACTTGACGAGCCAACAAGCGGATTGGACCCGCTTATGCAAAAGACTTTCTTTAACCTGCTAAAAGAAGAAAATGAAAAGGGTGCTACTATACTGTTTTCCTCGCACATTTTAAGCGAAGTGCAGCGGATGTGCAATAAAGTTGCGATAATCAAAGAGGGACACATTGTAAAAATTGAAAATATGAATGAACTGAAAGAAAACAGTTATAAAAAAGTTTTTATAGAATTGCCTTCACAAGTGGACAAATCATTCTTTTCCTTAGAAGGTATAAGCAAGCTTTCAGTTGAAAATGATACTGTAAGCTTCATCTATAAAGGAAACGTTAACCCTCTTGTGCAGAAACTTGCATCACTTAATATGCGGAATATAAGCATTGACGAACCAGACCTCGAAGAAATATTTATGCATTATTATAATTAAGAAGGTGGCATTAATGAATATATTTAAACATGAAATTGCCGCTTTGAAGGTCAGCATATTAAAATGGGCGCTTGGAATTTCTTTTTTAGCATTGTTTTGGACTGCAATGTATCCTAGTATCGCGCGGGACAGCGAAAACTTTAAAAAAATATTCAACGATTTTCCGCCTGACGTGTTATCAGCCCTTGGCGTTATGCTTGATAAAGTAACATCACTGAATGGCTTTTATAGTTTTATTTTTTCATATGTCAGTCTTTGCGGAGCTATAATGGCAATGCTTTGGGGGCTTACCGTTCTATCTAAGGAATCATCAGGAAAAACGATGGATTTTCTTCTTACAAAGCCTGCAAAAAGATCTGTGATATTAACAAACAAATTACTGGCTGTATTTTTTAGTATTGTTTTAGTTGATGTTATTTATTATGCCGTTACTTCTGCCTGCGCCTACTTAATGAATTATGATTTTGATGTAAAAGTGTTTATTCTCATAAACCTATCACTATTATTTATTGAAATAATGTTTTTAGCAATAGGCTTTATAATAGGGGCTGTATTTAAAAGGATCAAGGCTCCGGTTTCGGTGACGCTTGGCATTGTTGTCGGCTTTTTTGTAATTGGACTTCTTGACAGGCTGTTTGAGGATTCGGGAATTAAAAATATATCTTTACTTACTTATTTTGATCCTAATTCTATTATTTCCAATAGCTCGTATGACACTAAATATGTCATAATATCGCTTGCACTAAGCATTATCCTTATTATATTTAGTTATATTTTCTTCTCTAAAAAAGATATACACTCTGCATAAATGCATTAAGTTTGGCATCCGCTTGCCGAAAAAACGGAACCCGCTAATGGTGGGAATATGGAGTTTAGTATGAATATTTTTTATCGGGAACTTAGGGCAAATCGACGTTCTCTTATTTTGTGGTGCTTAGGCATGATATTTTTAATTTTAGCCGGCATGGCTAAGTTTTCCGCATATAAAGGCGCGGGACAGTCAGTTCAGCAGCTCATGAATTCTATGCCCAAATCGATTCAAGTTCTGCTTGGAACGTACAATTTTGATGTTACTACGGCAAAGGGGTTTTATGGGGTTTTATTCCTTTATATTATTCTACTTGCAGCGATACACGCGGCAATGCTCGGCGCATCAATTATATCGAAAGAGGAACGGGACAGAACGTTTGAATTTTTATATGTAAGACCTGTTACAAGAAATAAGATAATTACAGCGAAACTTGTTGCATCAGCAATTAACGTTTTCATACTCTGGATTGTGACATATGCTGTCTCTTTAGCCTATATTTCAAAAATAGCGCCTAACGAGAATGCTGGGAATTATTTGTCAACGCTTATGTTTGGAATGCTCTGTACTCAAGTTTTATTTTTAACGGTAGGCATGATGCTGTCTGCTGTTTGCAAAAAGTATAAGGCAGCTCCGGGAATGTCATCATTTCTGGTTTTTTTAACATTTTTTATGTCTTATGCTGCTGACTTAAATGGAAAACTAGATTTTCTAAAGTATTTTACACCGTTCCAGTATTTTAATGCTGTTAGATTACTGAATAACGGAATAAGTTTACTTTTTACGGCAATTACTTTCATTTTGATAATAATATCTGTTTTTATTACCTATATAGCTCAGCAAAAACGTGATCTAAAAGTATAAGCCGCTTTTGCAATACATCTTTCTATTCTGAATATACTATAATATGAATTATCGGGAGGAATTCGTATGTGCAGAATAGAAGATCTAAGGGCTAAAGAAGTCATAAATATCTGTGATGGAGCAAGGCTTGGTTATGTTTACGATGTTGAGGTCGATATTTGTACTGGACACTTGGTATCTATTATCGTGCCCGGACCGGGAGGATTTTGCGGGATTTTCGGGAGAAGGGACGAATATGTAATCCCGTGGTGTGAAATACAAAAAATCGGGGAAAATGTTATATTAGTAAATATCGATTTATCAAAATGCTTACCTCCGCCAAGACATTGCAAAAGAAAATTCTAAAACACGCACATCCATTAGCTTGAATGCATAGCACGCTTATGTTATCATAAAAAGAGCATTAGTTAATGGAGTGTTTATAATGAAAAAATTTATTGCTGAATTTAGAGATTTTGCTTTTAAAGGAAATGTGCTGGATCTTGCAATCGGTGTTATAATCGGCGGAGCTTTTGGCAAAATAGTGACGTCACTTGTAAATGATATAATTATGCCGATTGTTGGACTTTTGCTTGGCGGAATTGATTTTTCCAAGCTTAGTTTTAAGATTGGCGATTCTGTGATTGCTTACGGTAATTTTATTCAGAATGTTGTAGACTTTTTGATCATAGCCTTTTGTATTTTTATGTTTGTTAAGGTGATTCAAAAGTTTAAAAAATTATATGCTACTACAAGCTCGGCAAGCCCTGAACCGTCTAAGGAAGAGGCGCTGCTTACTGAAATAAGGGATATTCTTAAAAACAATAAATGAGACTGGGGACACACATGAATAATAAGTCTGAATTATCGGTTTATGAGCGAATTGCCCATGATATTGCAGGAAGAATTGCAAAAGGTGAACTTAGGGAAAATTCCCGAATAAGCGGAAGGTCGGTTTTAGCGGGTGAATATAAAGTTTCTCCTGAAACGGTTCGCAGATCGATAAATATTTTATCTGAAAAAGGAATTGTGTCAGTTTCACAGGGAAGCGGGGCTGTCATAATATCACGTGATAAAGCACTTGATTATATTAGACAGTCAGATATGCTAAACGATTTTTCAGATTTAAGGCGCAGATTGAAAGCATTATATCTTGAACGTGCCCAAATAGATGACAAAATCACTGGGGTTATGGATGAACTGCTTAATATGACTGAACGGTTTCGCTATACCGACCCTGTTCAGACGGTTGAATACGAGCTTGATTTCAGTTCACCCATTGTAGATAAGACAATCAATGAATCAGAGTTTCGAAAAAAAACTGGTGCAACAATAGTTGCATTAAAAAGAAAAGGCAAAATCATTCTTTCGCCTCCCGCTGATGAATACTTTTTGAATGGAGACGTCATAGTTGTCGCTTGTTCAGCGGATAGACTGAAAACGGTTGAAAATTTTATCGGGCAGTAAAATTATACTTAATAAAAGCAACGGAGTTCCGTTGCTTTTATTTTTTATCCGCAGGTGATGGCTTGCTTTTAGAAGAGACATATGTTATACTTTGTAAAGTAACAACTTATATCATAACGGAGGTTGCTTTAAAATGTTCAAGGAGTTGATAATATGAAAAAACGCTGCTTTTTAAAATTGATTTCGATATCTTTGATTATTTCTTTATTTGCGGGCTGTGCATCTGTAGCTACAGGCGGAGCTCAGAAGAAAGTCAAGATAGTATTCGGAGACCCTGACTGGGATAGCGTTCGATTCCACAACGCTGTTGCGGGTTTTATTGCAAAAACAGCATTTAATCTTGATACGGAAGAAATGAAAGGGACTACTCCAACAACATTGTTAGGACTAAAAAACGGTGATATAGATGTTTTGATGGAAATGTGGACAGACAATATAGCTACATACAAAGACGAAATTGAAAAAGGAACAATAAAAGAGCTTGGAGTCAATTTTGATGATAATAAGCAAGGCTTTTATGTTCCCCGATACGTTATATATGGAGATAAGTCCCGTGGCATCGCTCCTATGGCTCCTGATTTAAAAAGCGTTGCCGACCTTGCCAAATATAAAGATTTATTCAAGGATGAAGAACAACCAGGGAAGGGCCGTATTTATGGCGCGCTTTCCGGGTGGGATATAGATAATGTTATGTATAATAAATATAAATATTATGGACTTGATAAAGATTTTACATATTTCAGACCGGGATCTGACAGTGCAATGGTTGCGACATTTACATCAGCGTATGAACGTGGCGAGGCTATAGTAGGCTATTACTGGGAGCCTACTTGGATCATGGGCAAATACGACTTTGTTTTGCTGGATGATAAGCCTTATAATGTGACGGATTTTAAAGATGGAAAATGCGCTTGTCCGTCAGTCAGGGTTACAATATGCGGCAGTAATAATCTTTTAGAGAAAGCCCCAGAGTTTTCTGAATTCCTAAAGAAATATAAGACTTCAAGTGCTCTGACTTCTAAAGCTTTGAGCCATATGAATGAAACGGGTGCAACTTATGAAGATACGGCTAAGTGGTTTTTGAAAGAAAACAATTCTTTATTGGATGAATGGTTGCCGTCTGATAAGGCTGCAGAGGTTAGATCTGCTCTTGCACTATGAGTTTGCCAACTATTTTTACAAAGTTTCCGGAGGGCTGGAAAATCAATATAGCAAAGCCTATTGATGAAGCGGTATTTTATCTCAATAACCATTTTAAAGGCTTTTTCGATGCGATTAAAGCGGGGCTGCTTGCTCTTTTGGATTCGGTTGGCAACATACTGACTGCAATTCCGTGGTGGCTGATGATGCTGATTGTATTTGTAGTTGGCTGGAGAAGCAGCAAGAATATATTAAAGGGCTTAACATACTCTTTAATGCTGTTTTTAGTAGGTTTGCTCGGACTTTGGGATCTAATGAATGTCACACTTTCTATTGTGATTGTATCTGTAATCATTTCTTTAATTATCGGGCTTCCGATCGGTATCCTTAATTCTATGAGCCGCAATGCCGAGGGAATAGCAAAACTAATACTGGATGCAATGCAGACGATGCCGACATTTGTTTATCTTATTCCTGCTGTTATGTTTTTCGGTCTTGGGCGTGTGCCTGCTGTAATTGCTACTACTATTTACGCAACGCCTCCCGCAATACGTTTTACAAGTCTTGCTATTAATCAGGTGGATAAAGAAATGGTTGAGGCCGCTCGCTCTTTTGGCGCAACGAGAAGTCAGTTGCTATCAAAGGTTCAGATACCACAGGCAGTTCCAACAATAATGGCAGGAATAAACCAAACAACTATGATGGCTGTATCTATGGTTGTCACATGTGCAATGATCGGTGCAAGCGGGCTTGGGATGGAAGTGCTTACAAGTATTAATAGGATAGAGGTGGGCCGTGGTTTTACATCTGGCCTTGCAGTTGTAGTAATAGCGGTCATTATGGATCGGCTTACACAGGGGTGGTTCGGGAAAAATCACGTCCGTGAGGAGGGTAAATAGTGTCGGATACTATAATAGAGATTGAAAATCTCTCAAAATTATTCGGATTCAACACTGGAGGGGCTCTTAAACTTATTAAGGATGGGTTAGATAAAACTGAGATTTTGAAAAAAACAGGCATAACTGTCGGGGCAAGTGATGTAAGTTTTAAGGTGAAGAAGGGAGAAACATTCGTACTTATTGGCTTATCGGGAAGCGGGAAGTCGACGGTTGTAAGATGCCTTAATCTTTTATATAAGCCAACGACAGGCAAAATATTGTTTAATAGTGAAAATATTTTAGAATACAATAAAAAACAGCTTAGAGATTATAGGCGTAATAAGGTGGCAATGGTTTTTCAGCATTTTGGATTAATATCAAATAGAAACGTTTTAGGGAATGTGGCTTTTGGTCTTGAGGTAAAGGGCACTTCTCGTGATATTCGAGATAAGCGTGCCAAAGAAATGATAGATATGGTGGGTTTGTCAGGCTGGGAAAACCATCCCGTTACCGATCTTTCTGGCGGAATGCGGCAGCGTGTCGGCATTGCGAGAGCTCTCGCTAATGACCCTGAAGTGCTTTTAATGGATGAACCATATTCAGCGCTTGACCCTATAGTCAGACGGGATATGCAATTTGAACTTTTGAATATACAGAAAAAAGTAAAAAAGACTATTATATTTATTACTCACGATATTAATGAGGCGTTTAAACTTGGGGATACGGTTGCAATCATGAAAGACGGAAAGATCGTTCAGATTGGGACCCCTAACGATATACTTGCAAATCCTGCTAGCAGGTATGTTGAAGAGTTTGTCAGAGACATCGACAAAACTAAAGTATTGTCAGTAAAAAATGTGATGACAACTCCAACCGCATTTATACGTGCATCAGAAGGCCCTAATGCAGCTCTTAAGGAAATGAAAGCAACTGGTGTTTCCAGTGTTTTTGTCGTTGGGCAAAGCATGGAGCTATTAGGAATCCTAACAATAGATGGGGCGTTGAGTGTTAAAAACGGCACTGCAACCCTAGAAGAAGCTATGCTTAAAAATATTTTGACTACGCAGGAAGATGTATCACTCTCTCAGCTTCTGCCGGATGCTGCGGTGACTAAATTCCCTATTGCAGTAACAAATGGAAATAATATTTTGAAGGGTATTGTTACGAAAGCAGGGGTTATTTCATCGCTTGCATAATTCACTAAAAAGCAGGTATTGACCTGCTTTTTGCATCAAGTACCACTTTTTTCGTAGATAAAATTTTGGAGATATAAATAATTATTGACATGTAAAGATTTTGGAAGTATAATGTCAGATATTCTATTTATAAGGATAGTGAGAAATACATGTTTAAAAAAGGTAAAAAAGTGCTTGAACTTGTTGACAGACACTATAATGAAGTATGTGAATGTTTCAATCACTTTGACACATTTCTCAGCCTTTATTTAAAAAATGGTAAATCTGAGGAAACAGTTGATCAGTATCACAAAATCGATTTATTAGAGCATGATGCGGATTCCACAAGACGCGAAATTGTCAGCGATTTTCTGGAAGGAACATTGCTGGCGCAAACCCGGAAAGAGATTTTGCAGATTGTTGAATCAGTTGATAAGATTGCAAATAAAGGTCAGGATATTGCGAGACAGATGCTATATGAAAACGTCAAATTTCCTGAGTTTGTTGAATCAAATGTAACTGAGATTTCACGGCTTACGAAGGAACAGATCAGCATTTTGACTAAGGTGTTAGACATTTTATTCGATGATTATGATGTACTTATCAGGGACAATTCACTTCTTCACGAAATAAAAGTAATGGAGAGCAAGGTCGACACTGTTGAACTTGACGCTGTTAAAAAGCTTTTTGAATCAGACTTGGATCTTGCAGTGAAGAATCATATCAAATACTTTATTACTAAAATCGCAGACATTTCAGATCTTGTTGAGGACATTTCCGACGAGATTCAGGTAATGGTGGTATTTAGACGCGTTTAATATTATTCAGCTTGAATTATTGGAATAAAATGGCGGATTGAACCGTATAAGTGTAAAAGCAAAGGAGGTTTTTATGTTTAAAAAAGGCAAAAAGGTTATAGATTTGATTGACCGGCATTACAACCTTGTACTCGGATGCTTTAACAGTTTTGTTTCGTTTACTGAAAGCTTTTTTTCAAGCGGCGCCAGCGAGAAAACCATGGAATTGTGCAACAGCGTTGATATGCTTGAAAGAGAAGCGGATGCAGCCAGGCGCGGAATCGTTGACAGCTTTTTGGACGGTGCTATGCTGTCACAAACCAGGCGTGAAGTTTTGCAAATTGTTGAGGCTGTCGATAAGGTAGCTAATAAGTGTCAGGGAATTGCATGGCACTTGATTTATGAGAAAGTTGAATTTCCGGATGAAATCAAGCCTTCTATTTCTGAAATTTTAAGTATCACTAAAGAACAGCTTGATAAACTTACAACAGCATTAAATACATTATTTGATGATGATGATTCTCTTGTCGGAGACAGTGACGTATTACATGAAATAAAAAAGCTTGAAAGTAATGTCGACGAATTTGAGATTCGCGCAATAAAAACTATTTTTAAATCAGACAGACAGCTTGCGTTAAAAAATCATCTTAAAGAGTTCATATCGAGAATTGCAGACATATCAGATATCATTGAAGACATCTCAGATGAAATACAGGTAATAGTTGTATTCAGGAAGGTATAAAAATATAAATATCTAATTTTATACGGAAACACTTTTGCCCCCACTAAAACCAATGTTTTCGTGGGGCTTATATATTCCGTAGGAAAAACGAGAGAGTGAGTATAACAATGCAACACTATCTACAATATTTTCTTCTTTTGTCTGGCCTTTTCTTAGGCTGGTCTCTTGGAACAAACGATGCTGGAAATGCTTTAGGAGCTGCAGTCGGAACAAGGGTTATAAAATACAGAACAGCAACGATCATTGTTGCGGTATTTGTTATCATTGGTGCCTGCACCTCCGGCTACCGAAATATTACTAAAGTCAGCAGTTTTGCGAATACAAACGGCGTCAATTTAGGGATAAAATCATTCCTTGTGCTTCTTGCGGCTGGTATAACGGTAACTACAATGTCATTTTTGAAGATTCCGGTTTCGACAAACCAGTGCGTTACCGGTGCTATTGTTGGCTGGGGTGCTTCATGCGGCAGCGTTGATATGAAAAAAACCAGCGACTTTTTAATAGCCTGGGCAATAAACCCGTTTATTGCTATTGCAATATGCTTTGTACTGACATTTATAGTTACAAGATATCTTGAAAAAAGATTACATAAATTCATTATATATGATACCGCAATCAAAGTTGGTTACTGGGCCGTAGGTATTTTTGCATCATACACATTGGGTGCAAACAATGTTGCAAATCCTACAGGAATGTTTGTGGGACCTGATAATCTTCTTCCAAGCAAACTTGTTGCCGCGGCACTCGGAAGTATAGCAATTGCAATTGGTGCGTTGACCTTCAGCAGAAGGGTAATGACATCAATCGGAACGAGTGTCACAGAACTTACTGAACTTACAGGACTTTTGGTCGTCTTATCCTCAGCACTTGCAATATTTACATCAAATAGGCTAATGGGCGTTCCGGTTCCTACCGCTCATGCGACAATAGGTGCAATGATCGGAGCTGGGTTAGTAAAGGGCGTGAAGCACGTTAACTTTAAAGGTGTAAAAAATATTTTGACGGCTTGGCTGGTGTCGCCTACGGCGGCGGGGCTATTGACTTTCTTGATGGGTATAACCTATAAGGCAATAGTCAAATGACAAACCGTTTGGTTATCCAAACGGTTTATGTTTTTTATAGCTTTAAATCTAACGCGAAGGCGTTATCCTAAAAGGATTTACGCCTTCGTATATTTTTTGAAAGGATACTAATAATGCATCAATACCTACAATATTTTCTTCTTTTGTCCGGCCTGTTTTTGGGCTGGTCACTTGGCACTAATGACGCGGGAAGCGTTTTTGGGGCAGCAGTTTCAACCCGAGTAATAAGATATAAAACCGCTGTCATTCTAATTTCAGTTTTTGTAATTGTTGGGGCCTGCACCTCTGGGTATCGTAATATAACAAAAGTAAGCGGATTTGCAAATGCAAACGGCGTTAACGCGGGAATTAAGGCGTTTCTTGTTTTGCTTGCAGCGGGCCTGACAGTAACTGCAATGTCATATCTAAAGATACCTATATCGGCAAATCAGTGTATTGTAGGCTCAATTTTTGGCTGGGGCATTTCGTGCAGAAGTGTTGATATGATGAAAACTGGGGAATTTCTTTTAGCATGGGTTGTAAGCCCGGTTATTGCAGCAGCTTTTTGTTTTTTACTTACCTATGTAGTTACTCACTTATTTGAAAGACAGCTTCATAAGCTATTTGTTTATGATGCAGTAATTAAAATCGGGTATCTGGCGGCGGGGATATTTGCCTCATATACGATGGGTGCGAATAACGTCGCGAATGTCACAGGCTTATTTGTTGGACCAAATAATCTGCTTCCAAGCTCACTTGCCGCCGCGGCGATAGGGAGCGGGGCAATAGCTTTAGGTGTTTTAACGTATAGTAAAAAGGTAATGACGGCAATTGGGTCAAGCGTAACGAGATTGACAGACTTATCAGGTCTTATGGTTGTGCTCTCATCCGCCGCAGCGATATTTACCTGTAACCACTTTTTCGGACTTCCTGTGCCGACTGCAAATGCTACGGTCGGAGCTATGGTCGGAGCGGGACTTGTAAAGGGGGCAAAAAACGTTAACTTCAAAGTTTTTAAAAATATTCTAACAGCGTGGGTTGTGTCGCCTACGGCGGCGGGGCTTTTGACGTTTCTGATGGGAATTACTTATAAGGCAATAGAAAAATAACAAACCGTTTGGTGATCCAAACGGTTTGTTATTTTTTTATTGGTTTTTAGGGTTATTCATATATAACTAAGACATACTTTTCATTTTACCGGGATTATAATGGAATGGCATAATTATTGATGATACATTTTTGTGTTTTGATAAGATCTTTTCAAGGAAGTATGTTGTCTGGTTGTGCATAATAGAGTCATACCAGTGATCAGTTACGAATTTAATAATAATTACTGATAAGTTTTCACCGTGTCCTAAATTTGCTTCGCGATTTTTGATATACTCATTAAAAGGTTTGATTATATCCTGATACTGAGTGAGTACAATTTCAAGCTTAACAGGAATATTAAGGCTGTCCCACTGTTTACGAAGCTCTTCTGCGTGTTCTGGATGGCGGCATACGTGTAATGCTGTAATGTTATCAGAAATGGTATTTGCATAATTCAAAGATTTTAGAAGCGATTTGTTTATTGTTTGAACAAGCACTATGCACTGGCTTGTTTTTTTGCCAGTATTTTTATAATAAGGATTGAAGTCTTTTAGCTCAAGTTCTTTTGCTATTTGTGAATAGTGATTGTTTACGTATATCATCATTGCCATGATAATCGGTATGGCTATTATCACCATCCATGCCCCTGCTTTGAATTTAATGGAAACAACCACACATGTGCCTATAAATGTCATCAAGGCACCAAAAGCATTTATCCACATTTTATGCTGCCAGCCATTCTCTTTTGTACGCAGCCAACGTTTCACCATTCCATACTGACTGAGTGTAAAAGATATAAATACCCCGATTGTATACAGTGGAATCAAACGATGAGTATCAGCCCTGAACTGTATCATTAAAAGCGATGCAATAATGAAAATAAACATTATACCGTTGGAAAAGCTAAGCTTAGTTCCTCTGTGCGCAAATTGCCTCGGTACGTAATTGTCGCGGGCAAGAATATAAAGTAAAAGCGGCAGCCCGTTATAGGCAGTATTGGCGGCAAGAATAAGTATGAGAGCTGTAAATATTTGAATTATGTAATACATAAAGTAGAAAGCACTGTCACCGAAAACGGCTTGCGCAATTTGGGAAACTACTGTTACTCCTTCTACATGAACTACGTGAAGCTGAACTTCTAGTATTGTTGTACCGCCAAAAATGAAGATGATGACGCCGCCCAGCATGTATAATATATTTTTTGCATTTTTTTGTGACGGTTCCTTAAAATTAGGTATAGCATTGGACACAGCTTCAACACCTGTTAAAGCTGTACATCCTGAGGCAAATGCATGCAGCAATAAGACTAGAGATAACCCGGTCATCGAGTTAGTAAGGCTTTTCGTAACAGATTCGGGGTAAATAATCGGATGAAGCGCACCAGTTGCAAGCCCGATTAATCCAGTTACGATCATTATTGCCATTGAAAAAATAAAGATATATGTTGGCATTCCAAATATCTTTGATGATTCACGAATGCCGCGAAGGTTTCCAAGCGTTATTAAAGCTAGAAAAAATAAAGCAATAGGTACAGTGTGTTTAAGTAAACTTGGAAATGCTGATGTAATTGCCGCTGTTGCGGATGATATGCTTACTGCAACAGTCATAATATAATCCACGACAAGAGACGATGCGGCAAGAAGAGATGGATATTTCCCTAGATTCTCTTTAGATACATTGTACGCACCCCCGCCACTAGGATAGTGGTCAATGATCTGCGAATATGAGAAGATCAATATAAGCAGAAGCAATATAATAGGTAATGTTACAAGAGGGGCAACGCCGAATGCATTCATTCCGATTGCCGGAACAAGAACTAATAATATTTCTTCTCCTGCATAGGCAACAGAAGAAACTGCGTCACTAGCCATTATGGGAAGACCCCATAACTTTGACAGTTTTTCATGCTTGATGTCGCTGTTTTTTAGCGGTTTGCCTAATAAAATGTCCTTAACGTTTATCATTTTTCCCCCACCATTTTTATGATTATGTCGCTTTAGCATTTTAGCATATAATCATTAAGCGGGCAACGCTAAACTTACTAACATTTTTATTAAAATCTTATTAATATTTTAGTCATATTTCACAGTTGAATTTAAAGATCTAATTATATAACAGTTACAAATAAATTATTTTATTTTTGCTTTATTCCTTGGGGATCTCTTTTTTTTCTTTGACATTTCAATTTCATAGTTTATAAATGCCTTGTACAAATTTTGAAGCGCTTTTTTCTCGATCCTTGATACGTACGATCTTGAAATATTAAGAAGTTTTGCAATTTGCTGCTGTGTTTTCGGTTTTGTTCCGTTAAGCCCATAGCGCATTATTATAATGTTACGTTCTCTGTCAGTGAGCATACTATCCATGAATTTATGTAAAAGGGTAACCCGATTCTCTAGGTCGACATTGTCTATGATACTTTCCTCGCAAGATAAGATATCAATTAGCGACAGTGTATTTCCATCTTTATCCGTATCTATCGGATCATTGAGCGAAATGTCGCCTGCAGATTTTTTATAACTTCTAAAGTACATCAAAATTTCATTTTCTATGCATCTTGCGGCATAAGTTGCCAGGTGGGTGCCCTTTTTTATATCAAAAGTATCTATTGCTTTTATAAGTCCCATCGTTCCTATAGAAATCAAATCATCCTGATCATTTATACTTGAATAGTATTTTTTTATTATATGCACGACAAGGCGGAGATTTCGCTCGATTAGAACATCACGGGCATGCTTATCTCCCTCTCTTGAAAGCTGGAGGTATTTTCTTTCTTCTGCTGGAGTAAGCGGCTTTGGAAATGAACGTCCTCCTGACACATATAAGAGTAAAAATACTACATTTGTCATTACTACAGAAAGAAGAGGAGCTGCCGGCAGAAAAAACATATAATGACCTCCCGCTTTAAAATTGGGTATATTAATTTATATGTTACTTTGACTTAAATTAGAAAAAGGATAAATTCAGACGATGTAAAAAAAATACAGCAGTGCTATAATATAGGCAAGCGAACATAAACATATATTGAAATATATAGGGCTTAAAGTTATAATGAAATTATGTATTTTAAAGTAAGGGGATTAAAATGTTTAATGGTAAAACGCTGCTCATTACGGGCGGAACTGGTTCTTTTGGAAACGCAGTATTAAAACGTGCCCTCAACTCTGATATCGGAGAAATCAGAATTTTTTCAAGAGATGAAAAAAAACAGGATGACATGAGAAATCACTACCATAATGATAAAATCAAATTTTATATTGGCGACGTAAGGGACATTTCAAGTGTCAAATCGGCAATGTACAATGTTGATTATATTTTTCATTCCGCGGCGCTTAAACAGGTGCCCTCTTGCGAGTTTTTCCCCCTTGAAGCGGTAAAGACAAACGTTATTGGAACAGATAACGTTTTGACAGCGGCAATCGAAGCCGGTGTTAAAAAAGTGATTTGTCTTTCAACAGACAAGGCTGCTTATCCTGTTAATGCAATGGGCACTTCAAAGGCAATGATGGAGAAGGTGTTCATAGCTAAATCACGCACGATTTCTCCAGATAAAACATTGATATGCGGGACACGCTATGGCAATGTCATGTGTTCGAGGGGATCGGTGATTCCGCTGTTTATTGAACAGATAAAAAACAATCTTCCGATAACGGTAACCGAGCCTTCAATGACGCGCTATATAATGAGCCTTGAAGAGGCTGTAGAACTTGTGATCTTTGCATTTGAACATGCTGAAACCGGAGATATAATGGTTCAGAAAGCGCCAGCATGTACAATCGGGGATTTAGCGCAGGCAGTTAAGGAGTTATTTAATGCGCCAAACGAGGTAAAAATAATAGGTGTTCGCCATGGCGAAAAATTGTATGAAACGCTTTTAACTAAAGAAGAATACGTAAAGGCTATTGACATGGGCGGCTTTTTCAGGGTTCCGGCTGACACTCGCGACTTAAATTATGATAAGTATTTTATTAACGGAAATCAAAAACTTGCATGTGGAGAAGATTACAATTCCAACAATACCGAACAGCTTGATCTTGAAAAAGTTAAGAAGAAACTCTTGACTTTGGATTACATAAGGCAAGAATTGGAGAATTGGAGAAGAAGAGTATGAAAATTCTCGTGACAGGTGCGAAAGGATTCTTAGGCAAAAATTTAATAGCAGAGCTTAAAAACAGAGGATATAGAGAATTATTATGCTATGATTGTGACTCTGATCCATCACTGCTTGATATTTTTACTGCAGAATGTGAATTCGTATTTCATCTTGCGGGAGTTAACCGACCTAAAGACACGAATGAATTCATACAGGGCAATTTTGAATTTACATCCAGACTGATAGACTGTCTGAAAAGAAATAAAAATAAAGCTCCTATTGTTGTATCATCATCGATTCAAGCGGTTAAGGATAACCCATATGGGGCAAGCAAAAAGGCGGGGGAAGACGCTCTGTTCGATTATGCCGCAGATTCAGGCGCAAAGGTCATGATATACAGGCTTCAAAACGTATTCGGGAAATGGTCAAGACCAAATTATAACAGCGTCGTAGCAACCTTTTGCAATAATATTGCACATAGTTTGCCTATACAAATTAACGATCTTGAGGCTAAGCTTAATCTTATATACATAGACGACGTTGTAAATGAATTCATAAGAGCGCTTGAAGGTAAAGCAAATTATTTCGGAAACTTCTGCCGGGTCGAGCCGGTTTATGAAGTTACACTTGGCGAATTATCGAAACGAATATACTCTTTTAAAGAAAGCAGGGAAAATTTATTTATTCCAGATTTTAGTGACGATTTTACTAAAAAACTGTATTCTACATATTTAAGTTACTTGCCCCAGGATGAATTTTCCTATCAGTTAACGCCCCATACTGATCATAGGGGATCATTTACTGAGTTTATAAAAACCTCAGATTTCGGACAGGTATCTGTTAATGTTTCTGTACCGGGAGTTACAAAGGGAAATCATTGGCATCACACTAAAAATGAGAAATTTCTTGTCGTATCTGGAAGCGGCATAATACAGTTCAGACGCGTTGGTGATGAAAATGTAATATCATATCCGGTAAGATCAGACAGACTTACGGTAGTTGATATACCGTGCGGGTATACGCACAGCATCACTAATACAGGCGACGGCGATTTGGTTACAATAATGTGGGCAAGCGAGCCGTTCGATAAAGATAATCCAGATACGTATTATATGGAGGTTTAAAGTGGATAAATTAAAGGTAATGACAATTATAGGCACAAGGCCGGAAATCATTAGGTTGTCAGCCTGTATAAAAGCATGTGATAAATATTTTAAACATGTATTTGTACATACAGGGCAGAACTGGGACTATACACTTAACCAGGTGTTTTTTGATGATCTGAACCTTCGTTCTCCCGATTATTTTCTTGACAGTGTCGGTGATAATCTTGGTGAAACAATGGGAAATATAATTGCAAAGTCTTACGATGTAATGGTCAAAGAAAAGCCTGACGCGCTTTTGATTCTTGGCGATACAAATTCTGCCCTTTCTGCAATTAGCGCAAAGCGTCTGAAGATCCCTATTTTCCATATGGAAGCTGGCAACCGCTGCTTTGATGAAAATGTTCCGGAAGAAATAAACAGACGTATAGTGGATCATATCAGCGATATAAATCTGCCTTATACAGAACATTCACGACGCTATCTATTAAGCGAGGGCTTGCGCGGAGAACGCATATTCGTTACTGGGTCTCCTATGGCCGAGGTGCTTCGTGACCATATGGAAAATATCAATAAAAGCGATATATTAAATAAGCTTTCACTTGAACAAGGCAAATATATAGTCGTCTCTGCTCATAGAGAGGAAAATATAGATAATGAGAAAAACTTTTTTTCTCTTATGAACGGGATTAACAATATAGCAGAACATTATAAAATGCCTGTGATTTATTCAACTCACCCTCGCAGCATGAAGTTTATAGAAAATAGACACTTTAAATTTAATCCACTTGTTCAAAATTTAAAGCCGTTTGGATTTCTTGATTACAATAAGCTTCAGATGAATAGTTACTGCGTTCTGTCTGACAGCGGCACATTATCTGAGGAAAGCGCAATGCTGGGTTTTTGCGGAGTTTTGCTTAGAACTTCGACAGAAAGACCTGAAGTGCTTGATAAGGGGACTGTCGTTATCGGAGGTATAAATGGAAATGATGTTGAGCAGGCTATAGATATTGCTGTGTCGATGCGTCAAAATAAAGAGGTAACCATTTTGGCGCAAGACTATATGGATAAAAATGTGTCTGTTAAGGTTGTAAAGATAATTCAAAGTTATACAAAAATCATAAATAAGTTTGTATGGGATAAAAACTGGTAATGTTTATGAAACTATACTGTTAAAATGAACTAAAATGATTTGACTGATTTGTACATAACTCCTAAAAATGCGGAATGAAATAATAATCTGTTGCAATATATGACGAAAATATATAAAATTAAAATAATGATTTCAGAGACGCGATTATAAAACTTAGGAGGAAAGTTCATGAAACCAGTTAAAAAGTTATCGCTTCTTGTGGCACTAGCAATGTCCCTTGGTCTCGTGGCGGGATGTTCCAGTACCGGAACAAATGGTGGAAAAGCGGGAGTTGCCGGCCCGATTGAAATCACACAACCTATTACCATTTCATTTTGGCATACCCACTCTGATCAGGGGCTGACAGCGCTTAACAATGCAATTGCTGCATACAAGCAAAAGTTCCCGAACGTTACGATTGACCCTGTATTTCAAGGAACATATTCAGAACTCAGCCAAAAGCTGACGGCTGCGCAGGTCGCGTCTACACTGCCAGCTATGACGGTTTTGGAGTCAGCACTTATTCCGCAGTATGCTGATTCGGATTTCATGCAAGATCTGAATGGTTATGCTAAGGCTGATAAAGTTGATTTGGCCGACTTTGCAGAAGGTATGCTTAAAGCTTATGCCTACAACAACAAGCAGGTTGCTCTACCTTATATGGTAAGCACCGAATGCATTCTTTATAACAAAGATATAGTAGACTCTGAAAAGCTTACTATTCCTCAGAAATGGGGCGAAATGGAAGCCTTCCTACAAAAGGCAACAAAATTTGATGCAGCCGGAAAGCCCACACGTCAGGCAATGGCAATTGGAGCTTGGGACCCGTGGTATTATGAGCCATGGTTTTTAAATCAAGGCGTTAACTTAATAAATTCTAACAACACGACTGATATTGCTTCTGATAAATCGGTTGGAATTGTCAAACAATTTAAACAGTGGATGGATAAAGGCTATTTACAGATGCCATACGGCAAGGGTGCATCTACAAATATGCGGCAGGCTTTCATTGATGGAAAATTTGTTGCAGTTGAATATACCACAGCATTGATAGACATGTTTGTCCAGAGTTGCAAATTCAATGTTGGCGTTTCGTTTTTACCCGGTGCTGATAAACGCAATTCAATGATTGGCGGATGCGGAATAGTTATTCCGAGTAAGATATCTGACGATCAAAAGAAGGCAGCATGGACCTATTTAAACTTTGTAACATCGCCTGAATATAACATTAAGTGGGCGACAGATGTCGGTTATATGCCTACCCGCCACTCTTCAGTAAAATCAGCGGACGGTAAAGCATTTCTTGAAAAGAAACCGCAGTATGCTGCTATATTCAATGAATTCGATAATGTATCAATGAGAATAAGACATTCAAGTTACACAGAACTTTCGAATTATTATAAAGAAGCTATTGGAAAAGTTTGCATTGAGGGCGCGGATCCAGCGACAGTGCTTAAAGATGCCGAAACCTCGATGAATGCCGTATTTAAAGAACTATCCTAATAGATTCAGAGAATGGGATTGACATGGAAAACAATCCCATTCTCGTTTTAAGATTAGAAAGGATACTGGTAAATGGAAAAAGAAAATCAACTTTCACCTGCAGTTTCTAAACAGGCTAATAAAAGACTGACTAACTACCGAAAAGCCGAAAAATTTAAGGATTTTCTGTGTGTCGCGCCGTCCCTGCTTTTTTTATTCGTGTTAACTTATTATCCTGTATTTAATTCATTTTATATAAGCCTTACAGATTGGAACCTGCTTAAGTCCACAAAACACTTTAAGGGTTTTGATAATTACAAGTGGCTGTTTGCTGGGACAGGTTGGGATACGTTTAAAGATTCAATAAGAGTAACTTTTGAATACACGTTTTTAGAAGTGCTTATTGCTATCGTAATTGGTATTCTTCTTGCAGCACTTTTTAACAATATGTCAAAAAGCTTTTCAATAATGCGTTCTATCGTCTTTATGCCGCATTATATTGCAATGTCTACCGGAGCTGTTATTTTTACTTGGATTTTAAATACTGATTTTGGCATACTAAACATTTTCCTTGAAAAATTGGGCTTTGCAAAAATAGAATGGCTTAACTCTTCAAAGAACGCACTGTTTGCAATAGTAATGCTAACAGGGTGGAAAGCCGTCGGTTATACTATGATGATTTTTCTTTCCGGTATAAGGGGCATTCCTGTTGACTATTACGAAGCTGCAAGCCTTGACGGCGCCGGATTATTTAAACAATTTACAAGTATAACACTTCCCCTTTTATCACCGACTACGCTATTTATATTTGTTACAACTTTTATAGATTCAATGAAAGTATTCCAGTCGGTAGAAGTTATGACAAACGGCGGACCTTTAAATGCAACAAAGGTTATTGTTTACTGGATTTACGAACTAGGATTTGTAGACTACAAGACTGGCCGTGCATCGGCAGTAGTCGTTTTGTTCTTCTTGTTCTTGTTACTGTTTACTGCGCTCACAATGCGTGTTACTAACAAGAATGTTCATTACGAAGGTTAAGGGGGAGAGTAAATATATATGTCACCACTTGTTAAAAAACGTTTATTCTTTTCTCTTCAGTTTATCTTAGCACTTGCGGTAACACTTATAATGATGTTTCCGATTTATTGGATGTTTATAACATCGGTAAAGTCTCAGCAGGAAGTTTTGCAGGCAGTGCCTACGCTTTGGCCATCTCAATTCCATTTTGAAAACTTTTCAGTTGTAATGAAAGCTGCACCGTTTGGACTGTATACGAAAAATACTATTATAATGACTGTAGGAATTATGGTATTGCAGCTTGTAATAGGTATATTTGCGGCATACGGATTTGCAAAGGGCTCTTTCTGGGGACGTGACAAAATGTTTTTGCTGGTTCTCGGCGCAATGATGGTTCCTCATCAGGCAATATTCATTCCACTGTACCTTATTGTTGCAAAGCTAAAATGGATAGATACGTTTGCAGGATTAATAATACCAAACGCTGTTTCTGCATATGCAATTTTTCTATTGAGACAAACATTTAAATCAATAAATGACAACTATCTCGAGGCAGGCAGAATCGATGGGATCGGACGTATTGGGCTTATTTTCAAAATACTCGTCCCGATGTGTAAGCCTACTGTTATAACCCTTACAATTATTACCTTTATAAATGGTTGGAATCAGTATTTCTGGCCTCTTATAGTAACTAATAAGGAAACAGTCAGACCTATTACTCTGGGACTTGCAAAACTCAAACGCGCATATGCCGGACTTGAAGTTCAAAACTTTAATGAGATCATGGCAGGGTCAGTTCTTGCTATCCTTCCTATAGTAATTTTGTTTATTGCTCTTCAGAAGTATGTGGTTAAAGGCGTTGCAAATGCATCTTTAAAATAATACTGACAAGCAGCCGGAATTTACCCGGCTGCTTAAATTTATCAAATATTAAATTCGGTAGGGCGCTCGCCTCAAAGAGGCGCAGCTGTACAGCAGTATCTGTACAGCACGTGGGGATGAAATTATGAGGTTTAAATATATTAGAATTATTAGCCTTTTGCTTGCTGTCTTAATACTTTTTACTGGCTGTAATGCGATTTTTGACACATCAGGAGATAAGGGACAGTTTACTATTCGCGCATTTAAGCTAGACGCTAAAGATAAATCTGGGGACAGTCTTCTTCTAAAATCGCCAGACGGTAAAACAATGCTTATTGATGCTGGACTTCCTGAGTGTTCTAGCCAGCTTGTAGGCTATCTAAAGAAACTGAATATCGGCAAACTCGATTATGTAGTTGCCACACATCGCCATGTCGATCATATAGGCGGGATGCCGACTGTACTGGATACTTTTAAAGCGGACACTGTTTACACAACCGATATGCCCTACAATACCGAAATCAACAAAAAGTTTAACGAGGCTATAACCCGTAACGGGTGTAAAAACGTATATCTTAAACGTGGTGATACGTTTGATTTTGGCAGCGATATCAAAGTTGAAGTGCTTAACCCTGAACCGGATATTGTTATACCAAAAAACTTTGTACCGGAAGATAATGCGTATTTTCTTAATGATCGATCCATAGTTTTGAAAATGACATACGGGCAAAAAACCTTTTTATTCTGCGGAGATCTTTATAAGAGCCGCGAGGTTGAACTTGTTAATTTATATGGGGATAAGCTAAATGCCGACTTCTTAAAGGTGCCGCATCATGGAGCTGCAACTTCGT
>JAUZPM010000030.1 GCA_030705925.1 Bacillota bacterium | reverse complement strand
TCATAAGCTGAACATTATCGTCCATATTACTTGCAAGTTTTTTATTTGCATTTGCACTTCGCTGATTCGCAAGCACTTCGTCAATAACTTTCTGCTTGTCCCTGTGCAGGAACTGAAACATGGCATTTCCCCCTTCGTTTCGATATATGATATAATTTGCTTTATTGATAAAATTATTCCTAATGAAATAAAATGACAAAAAATAAGCCTGAAAGCTTTTACGCTATCAGGCTTATTTTTTAAGTGTTATACCCGGCCAGAAAATGTGCAAAACAAAAGCATTACGTTCAGCGTTATTATTATTGCTGTAATGCAATATCCTATTATGGTGGCAAGTTTTGTATTTTTGAAACGCCCCATTAGGCTCTTTTTGTTAGTAATTATAATCATTGGTATGATTGCTAAGGGCAGCGCAAAGCTAAGAGATACCTGACTTAAAACAAGTGCATCCATTGGGTTTACTCCGAGCGCTATGATCAAAACTCCGGGTGCCATTGTTATTATTCTTCTTAGGTTCAGCGGAATGTCAAGTCCCACGAATCCTTTCATAATTGTCTGTCCCGCCATTGTACCGACAGCCGATGAGGATAGCCCCGATGCAAGAAGCGCGATACCGAATATCATGCTCGACATTGATCCGAGAAGCGGTTCGAGCGACTTATGTGCTTGTTCAATTGTATCCACGATAATACCGTTTTTGTTAAACACAGACGCCGAAACAATAACCATTGCCGCATTTATTATAAATGCGATATTCATCGCGATTATTATATCTATCCTTTCCATTTTGATATGCTTTTTTTTGCTAAGCTCGCTATTACAAGTATTTCTGCATTGTACAAGCTGGGAATGCAGGTATATTACATGAGGCATTACCGTTGCTCCAAGCATCCCTGCCGCTAAATAGACTGCTTTTCCGTTTGGAAGCGACGGCAGTATTGTATGAAGCCCGACCTGCACCCAGTCCGGTTTAGCGAGAAAAAGCTCTATCCCATATGCAGCGCTTATGACCACAACAAGCACAGTAATAATGCTTTCAACCAGCTTTTGCCCATACTTTTCAAGGTATACGATTATAAAAGTAATTATACATGTAAGTATTGCGGAGTAAACCATAGGTATTCTAAGTAACAGGTAAAACCCTAATGTTCCGCCGAGAAATTCGGCAAGATCAGTCGCCATTGCTGCAAGTTCTGCAACCACCCATAAAACCCAGTTTGTTTTTCTCGAAAACACCTCTCCGCACAGCTCTGGAAGATTGCGCCCAGTTGCGATACCCAGCTTTGCAGACATTGACTGAAGAAAAATCGCCATCAAATTGCTCCATAGGATGACCCATATAAGCTTATATCCAAAAACCGAGCCTCCGCTTATGTTAGTTGCAAAATTTCCAGGGTCTATATACGCCACACTTACTATGAACGCAGGTCCTATATAACTTAAAAACTGCCTTACCTTTACAGTCCAACTATATGATTTTCCGGCAGTTCTGACATTTAAAATTGATGGATTAATATTCACGTCAGGAATTCCATTCAGTTTAAAACACCTCCTTAACTTCCGTGCAGAATTAACAGTAACTAAAAACTTTAGTTCCGGCTAAATCTGCTGTCATTTTTAGGATATGTTTATAAAAATCCCTGTGTGAAATATATATTGGACAAAATAAAAAAGCCTTTTTATTAAAAGGCTTTTTTGCATTAATTTATGCTTTATTATCGTTTAAAAAATCAATATACGCTTTTTTTATATCAGGATTGTTTTTAAAAAATTTATTAAAGCTTTCTATCCGACTCAGCGTTTTGTCTCCAATAGAATGTTCTATGAGTTCTGTCTCAATCAAAAGCTCATCGCCGGCTTCAATATTTCTCAAAAACTGTTCAATAGCTAAGTGTCTTTGCAAGAGAAAACTGCCTATTTCCCTTCCCCTGTCTGTCAAAAAAATCAATTCGTATTTTTTATAGTCAATAAGTCCAATACGGCTCAACTTCTGCACCATATTAGTGACAGAGGGCGCGGCAACGTTCAATAATTCTGCAAGTGTGTTTATGCGAACATAGCCGTCTTTAAGGCTGTTTCTGTAAATCATCTCAAGATAGTCTTCCATAGCCGGCGTAAGGGATTTTTTCTCTTGATTAAGCAGCTCATATCCGCGAACGGTGTGAAATTTCTCTTTTTCTTCCATTCGATCACACCCTTAAATAAAATCCCATTATAAATATATTCTTTTTAACTTTCTTAAATACTGAAAAAAGTTATTTCAAGTTATCAGCAAGAAACCTCAGTTTTACTTCATTATGCACAGCCTTTGCGCCTTCGTGTCCGTTGAATGGGTAAATCTTTATCTCTTTTCTGCTTGTTATGCGGTTGTAAGACGCGAAATAAAGTTTAGCTGGGCATGTGTTATCATTTAGAGCAACCGACGCAAGCACTTTGCATTTTATCCTGTCGGCCATATTCATTGTGTCAAAATAACTCAGCGTCTCAAAAACCCTGTCAGTCCTGTCCGGATACTTCTTCAGATAATCATTGACGCTTGAAAAGGAGCCATAGGAACCCTCGACTCTTTTTTCAATATTGCTGTTGCTGGGCACGTCAACCATTGCAAGCCATGGTCTGCTGTCGAGAGCGCAGACCGCCATTCCAAGTGCCCCACCCTGACTTCCGCCGTGAATAATGATTCTATCTTTATCGACCTTATCGCAGGTCTCCGCAAAATCTATTGCTTTTAGACAGTCCATATAAACGGCTCTGAAATAATATTCATTTTTATCAAGCAAGCCTTTTGAAATAACGTTCTGCATAGAACCGCTTGTGTAAACAGCTGAGTTTCCGGTTTCTCCGCTCTGCTCGCGGCAGTCTACCGAGATGACGGCAATGCCCTGCATGACCCACATCATAAAATCAGCCGGCATACCCCTGTTCCCAGTAAAACCATGAAAATTAATGAGACACGGAAGTTTTTTCATATCAGTAAACTGCGGCACTATATACCAGCCATGAATCCTTGTGTCATCAAAGCCATTATATGATATTGAGTACACTTTAATATATTTGCTCGGATAATCATACAGTTCCATCTTAGAATTTAGCGGGACTGATTTTGCTTTTTTGATAGTAGCTTCCCAAAACTCATCAAAATCTTCTCTCTTTGTTAAAGCAGGTTTATATTCAAAAAGCTCTTTTGATACCTGTTCCAAATAACTCATAAAATCCCTCCAAAAATAACTATAAACAAAACTATACCAAACCGCAATTTTTGTCAACACTTCTTATCGTATATAAATATTTATTATTCATAATTTGACATTTGTTATTTTGGAGACTAAAATACGTTTAGAATAATGCCATCAAAATATCTTAAGGTTTAATATGAACAACATAGTGGTGAAGGTTACATACAGGGATTCTGATTTTCGGGAAGCTATTGTATTAGCAAATAATAAATTGTCCTACACTTGGTTGTTATTTCCCTGCATATTGATTTTCATTGCAGGAATATTATACGCAGGAATGACCAATGGGTTTTCAACTAAAGTCATTGCATTATTTACAATATACTTACTTATTCTTATGTGGTTTATATATAGGCTATATCTACTGCCATTAAATCAATACAAGACCATCACTAAATCCAAGCAAGAATATCACTATAGTTTTTCGATGGATTTAGTATTTTTGAGAACTGAACACAGAGAAACAAAATATGAATGGTCTTTTTTTAAAAAGGTCATAGAATCACGAAATCTCTTTCTTCTCTACTACGAAAAAAACAGATTTATTATTTTGCCTAAACGCTGTTTTGATAATTCAGACATTGACTCTTTTGTGCAGCTACTCGAAAATGTACACCATTTACTTTATTCAAAAATCCTTTAATTTTATAACAAAAAGCTTTCAGTCATACCTGATAGCTTTTTGGGTTATACTACATTTATTAAAAATTAAAGCGAGCGTGATAATATGCAAAACAAGAGTGTCCTGCAAAAGTCCAACAGATTAGCAAACGAAAAATCGCCATATCTTTTACAGCACGCTCAAAACCCCGTCGATTGGTACCCATGGGGTGACGAGGCTTTTAGAGAGGCTGCCCGCCGCGGCGTTCCGGTTTTTTTAAGTATAGGTTATTCTTCCTGCCACTGGTGTCATGTAATGGAACGTGAAAGCTTCGAAGATAATGAGGTCGCGGACATTTTAAATAAAAATTTCGTAAGCATAAAAGTTGACCGTGAAGAACGCCCGGACATCGACCATCTATATATGGAAGCATGCGTCGCATGGAACGGCTCTGGCGGATGGCCATTAACAGCTTTTTTGACGCATGACAGACGTCCATTTTTTGCGGGCACCTATTTCCCAAAGCAAGACAGCATGGGGCGTATGGGCCTCATATCACTTTTAAACAGTATAAATGAAACATGGACGACAAAGCAGAGTGAAATCGAGAAAAGCGCAGATACCGTTATTGATTACCTTAAAAAGCACAGTGACTCTTTAACACCGCCTGACACTTCTGTAAATGTAGTTGCGTATGAGCAGTTCGAACAGTCCTTTGACAAGGTATACGGCGGATTCGAGGGAGCCCCCAAATTTCCTTCCGTTCACAATCTGCTATTTCTGCTTCGCTACGGCATGCTTCATCCCGAATCAAAAGCGTTTGAGCTTGTAAATAAAACGTTAAGAGGCATGGAACAGGGAGGCATTTTCGACCATATTGGAGGCGGATTTTTCAGGTATTCCACTGACAGCCGCTGGCTTGTTCCGCACTTCGAAAAAATGATGTATGATAACGCTATGCTTCTGATGGCATATTCCGAGGCAAGCGTTGCAATTGATAAAAGGTATGAGGAAACTGCGCGCCGAACTGCAGATTACTGTATGCGTGAAATGCTGAGCCCTGAAGGCGGATTTTATACCGCGCAGGACGCAGACAGCGAGGGCGTTGAGGGAAAATATTATTTATGGACGCCTGCCGAAATAATAAAATGTTTGGGTGATACCGCAGGTAGGCAATACTGTGCAGACTATGATATAACCGAAAACGGAAATTTTGAAAGAAACAACATTCCAAACCGTATAGGAAAAGACGTTATATCGGGCGATACCCGCCACTCTTCACTGCTGACCATGCGCAGCGGCAGGGTTCCCCCTCTTAAGGACGATAAAATTCTCACGTCCTCAAATGGGCTCGCGATTGCCGCACTTTCTGTTGCCGGACGGCTGTTAAAAGAAAAATCCTATACAGAACAGGCTGAGAAAACGGCAGATTTTATCCTCAAAAATCTTTTTGTAAGCGGAAGGCTTATGGCACGTTACCGTGATGGAGAGGCCGCTCACCCGGCAGTACTTGACGACTATGCATACCTTCTCTGGGGACTTGTAGAGCTTTACGAGGCAACCTATAATCCAAAATGGCTTGCCTCCTCGATAGATCTGTCTGAACAGATTTTAAATTTGTTTTCAGATGAAACGGGCGGTTTATTTTTGTCAGGAAAAGATGTTTCCGACCTGCCGATCCGCCAAAAAAACTATAACGACGGAGCTCTCCCTTCCGGCAATGCTATTGCCGCCTATAATTTCAGCCGTTTGTCATTGATGACCGAAAACGACCGCTTTGAAAAATATGCCGAAAATATCATTCTCGCCTCCGGCGATGAATTACAGCGGGCTCCTTACGCCTATACCGGACAGTTAATAGCCCTGATGCAGAAGCATCAAGCCTTAAGTGTCGGGATAACGGCAGGAGAAGATTTAGAAAAACTTCAGTCTGTCCTTTCTGGATACCATCCCTTTGTACTATCTTATGTTTTCGGAAAAGGGTTCGAAGTCACCAATGCGCTTCTTTCTAATGCGGCTGAAAGGCCTCCAATCGGTGGAAAAGCAACAGCTTATGTATGCGGCTCATTCGGATGCAGACCTCCGCTCACAGACTGCGATGAACTTTCGAAATTATTAGATATATAAAAATAAATTCTCCTGAAAGTCTGTTCAGGAGAATTATTTTTTTAACCTTTATCCCTAATGTGCATTTATATTAATTATATGTGTTCTTAAGTTCATCCACAGCTAAAAGAACGGCGCCATCCGCAGCATCCCCTGTAAGCTTCTCGATTTTCATAAGCGGATACTGCTGTTTAATAAGCTCTCGAACCTCTTCAAGCAAAAAACGATTATTGTTTATAAATCCACCGCTTATTACAAGCGGACATTGCCGTTTTTCAAATCCAAGTCTGCCGGCAACCGTGCTAACCTGCTCAACAAGTTCTTTTCCTAAAAACTTGATGATAGCGATTGCAGCGCTATCGCCTTCCTCGCAAGCAGGCACCAACATCTCAGAAATTTCAGCAATTTCATTTTTGCCGTTTCCCTGCTGATAGACATAAGCGATTAGCTGTTCCTCATTTTCAAAATCAAGATGTCCCAGCACTAGATTTTTAAGCTTAGTATTCAGTCCCCGTCCGTCATACGCATGCATAACAGCCTTTAAAATTAATACGGCAGCTGCATATCCGCTGCCCTCGTCCCCTATTATATGTCCCCATCCACCGACGCGCGCAACTTTTCCTTCACTTGTGCATCCCATACATATAGATCCAGTGCCGGAAACCAAAATAATCCCTTCGTGTTCGACCCCTGCTCTAAGCACAGTAACGGCATCGTCTGTCACTTTTAAAGCACCTTTATACCCGGCGGAGCGAATTATTTTTTTTACCCGTTTTCTGTCATTTTCCCGTCCTGCGCCTGCAGTTCCGATACATAGATAGGCGCAGTCTTCTAAATCCAGCCCGATATCCCGTGTTGCTTTTGATAAAAGCGAAGAAAGCATTACTTCAATGTTTTCAGAATCGGATGAGTTGATGTTGCACGGGCCTCCGGTGACTGAATTTATAATTTTCCCGTCTAAATCAGCAATTTTGAGAATGGTTTTTGTTCCACCGCCGTCTATCCCTATTAAAAAGCTCACACTTGACACCTCTTATTACTTTTTTAGTATGTATTCGATGGCGCCGGAAACTAAGCCGTCAGCTTTACTAAGTGCTTCTTCCACCTGATCTGGCGATGACTGCGTTTTAAGTAGAATTATAGCCTTTTTGGGATTGTATCCGAATTTCTCAAGCGCATTCTGGGCATCTGCGTCTGACACGCCGCACACTTTCATTACTATGCGTATACAGCGGTTGATCAGTTTCTGATTACTGGGCTTTACGTCGACCATAAGATTGCCGTACACCTTGCCCAATTTAATCATAGTACAGGTACTCAGCATATTGAGCACTAGTTTCTGTGCAGTGCCTGATTTCATCCGAGTCGACCCCGTGACAACTTCGGGGCCTACGACAGGGGTTATGGGAAAGTCAACCTCTTTTTCAAGCAAAGAGTCTGGGTTACAGCTGATTCCAACCGTAGACGCACCTAGTCGTTTAGCCTGTCTGATCGCCCCGATAACAAACGAAGTGATTCCGCTTGCAGCGATCCCGACCACTGTGTCATGTTCATTCACCCCACGTCGAACAATTTCATCAGCCCCCGCCTGCAAATCGTCTTCCGCGCCTTCAACAGCAGAAAATACAGCATCTTTTCCTCCGGCTATTATTGCCTGCACCATATTCGGCTCTGTGCTGTAGGTAGGCGGGCATTCAGCCGCGTCAAGAATGCCAAGCCGTCCGCTGGTGCCTGCACCAACATAAAACAGCCTGCCTCCGGCTTTAAAGCTTTTTACGATCTGCTCAACAGCCGCCGAAATATGCCCTATCTCCTTCTGAACGGCAATGTGCACCCTGCCATCTTCCTCATTAATTATCTGGAGAATTTCAGGTATGCTGCAATTGTCGATATGACTGGATTTTTCATTCATTTGTTCTGTAGTAAGGCTGCCTATGTTCATGTAATTTCACCTATTTTTATTATAATTTTACCGGCAAAACTCCCTGAAACGGGATTTTACCTGTGAGAGCTTCGGTCACACTTTCCACTGACAGCGGCGTATATTCATAAGCAGCTACACAGCACGAAATTTCAGGAAAACATTTAATATCATATGGATTTCTCAGCATAACTACAATCAAATTCTTGTTTTGCCTGTAAAGCTCACGAACAAGTTTTGCCTGTGCAGTATAAATCCCAGCATTGTAGGTTGCAATAATAACTTTTTTATAGTTTCCCGCCATAACTAAAACGTTTTCTATCTCCTCGTCCGTCGGCTCAGCGGAGATAGTATAGCTTTTTGCTTCTGTTTTATTTGCATACCATTCAGCAAAACTTGTATTGGACTTTAATCTGTCATCAGCATTGCTGGTGACTTTAGGCTGAGTGGATATTACAAGCGTTTTATCATCCTTTGAGTCTAATGGAAGTAGTCTGTTTGCATCCTTTATAAGTGTAATGCTCCCCCGGCTGACTTTTTTAGCAAAAACCCTGTGCTTTTGTAATTCATCAACACCCATGTTCTCGAAACGCTGCTGTTTCAATCGACTTTTTGCGTCAAGTATCCTGTCGACCGATTCGTCCAGTCTTTTTTCAGATATAACGCCATCCCTGACTGCTCTTAATATTGCCTCATATGTGCCTGCCTGTCTTTCAGGGGTATGGCTGATGCAAAACAGATCAGCTCCAGCCATAAAAGACTTAAGCGTCCCCTTTTCAGTTGTAAAGTTCTCGACAATCGCATTCATTTCAAGACTATCGGTAATTATAAGTCCATTAAAGCCGAGTTCATGGCGAAGAAGCTCTGTCAGGATCTTATATGAAAGTGTTGCTGGCAATTTTTCAGGCTCAATTGCGGGAAACAAAATATGTGATGTCATAATTGCGCCGATTCCGCACTCTATTGCCCTCCTGAAAGGAACAAGTTCAGTGTTTTTTATACTTTCGAGACATCTATTAACACTTGGCAAGGAATAATGGGAATCCAGACTGGTGTCTCCATGCCCCGGAAAGTGTTTGCCTGTGGCAATTACAGCTTCACTCTGTATGCCTCTAATATAACCGGAGGCAAGTTCGGCAACTTTTTGAGGATCGTCCGAGTAAGACCGGACGCCTATAACAGGGTTATTAGGATTGCTATTAACATCAAGGACGGGCGCAAGATTCATATTGATGCCTAATTCTCTAAGTTCCCGCCCCACATAACGCCCCTCAAGATAGGTTTCGCCCTCTCTTGCCGCCGAGCCAAAAGCCATATTGCCCGGCATAAAGGTGGCGCCGTTAAATATTCTTGTGACCATGCCGCCTTCCTGATCAATCGATATAAAACCGGGAACGCCGCAAACTTCCTCCATCAATTTCTGAATTTCTGAAGTTAACGACTTTGTAGTCTGCGCATCACGTACATTTTTAGCAAACAAAATCACATTTCCGAAATGATTCTTTCTTATATGCTCTATAACCTTATCACTAAGCGTGTACCCGTCAAATCCGATTACAAAAAGCTGCCCAACCTTTTGTTCAAGCGTCATTGCAGCCTCTCCTCTTTTATTTTTTGTGTATGGTTTAACCCTAATAATGTATTCTATAGTATTATAGCCACCCTAAAAAGTCAATTTTTTCATGATTATTTGACATTTTAGACACTTTGAAATAAAATCTTTATAAATTGCTATTTATAGGAAGCGAAGTACAAATGAAAGCATGTATTAATAATGGGATAGACAATCTTTACTTAGTCGATGAAAAACTGAGGGGCAAACGGCTTGGACTGGTGACCGGGCCCACTGGTGTCAGCAGGGATTTGCAATCAACTATCGATATATTAAATGAAAAATATAATCTGACCTGTCTTTTTTCCGCAGAGCATGGGATTCGGGGTAACGCACAGGCAGGTGACAAGGTTGGAACATCTATTGACGGCAGAACAGGGCTTCCTGTTTGCAGCTTGTACGGTCAAACCCGCCACGCGGCAGAAGACGCATTAAGCCAAGTAGATACTGTCGTCTTTGACATGCAGGACGTAGGGTTGCGTTTTTATACTTATTTATATACGCTTACCAACATGATGGAAGACTGTGCAAAATATAAGATTCCGTTAATTGTGCTTGACCATATAAATCCGCTGAGCGGTATTAAACTTGAAGGAACAATGCTGGATGAACGTTTTTCATCTTTTGTCGGCAAATATGCATTGCCAACCCGATACGCGATGACTATCGGTGAATTTGCGTCCTATATAAACTCTGAAAAATCTATTGCTTGTGATCTTACCGTTTGCCCATGTTCGGGCTGGAAACGTGATATGTATTATGACGACACCGATCTTATTTGGATTCAGCCGTCGCCAAATATGCCGACCATTGAAACAGCATTATGCTATACAGGGTCATGTATGTTTGAAGGAACCAATCTGTCTGAGGGCAGAGGCACAACAAAACCGTTTGAAATAATAGGCGCGCCGTGGCTGAACGCATATGAAGTGATCGAACATATGCAATCTTATAACATTGAGGGTGTTAAATTTCGTGAAACATACTTTAATCCTACCTTTTCAAAGTACGCAGGGCAGGTTTGCTGCGGAGTTCAGCTTCATATTACCAATCGAGATGTCTTTGAATCATTCAAGACAAGTCTGCTGATGCTCGACTTTATCCGCAAAAATTATAATGAGTTTGAGTTTTTAGAAATCCGCAGTCGCAAAACAATTGAGCTTTTGCTTGGAACGGATGCCATATTCCGTGATGACTTTGAGCCGCTTCCTTTTATCGAAAGTGAAAAAAAGAAACTGGATATTTTCAAAAAAGAGGCTCAAAAATACTTAATTTACTCGTAAAAAACTTAGAAAGAAGTAAATCTATGTTTGAACAAACTTTAAATATGATAGAGCAAGGTCTAAATGATAAAATTTTTCCTTCAGCCGCCTTGGCAGTAGGGGTACGTGACCGGGTTCTGCTAAACTGCTGTTGTGGCAATACAAGCCTTACGCCTTCCGGCATTCCAGTAACCTCTGAAACGCTGTATGACATTGCAAGTCTCACTAAAATAGTCGTTACTTCAATGATTGCTTTTCATCTTTTTGAAGAAAAGCTTCTAAGGCTAGACGACACTCTGGATAAATTCTTTGAAACACCAGATGATAAAAAATCAATAACTATCCGGCAATTGATGACGCACAGCAGCGGTATCACCAGTCATTTTTACTTGAGTAAATACGCCCAAAATCCAGAAGAAACAGTAAAGGCTATTTTAAATTATCCGCTTGCCTGCCCGACAGCAAGTAAAGTAATTTACAGCTGTATGGGATTTATTCTGCTAGGAAAAATATTGGAACAGTGCTGTGGATCACCTCTGGATAAATTATCGCAAAAGTATGTATTTAACCCTCTCTCCATGACCAATACAACATACCATCCTGCCGGCAGCAATATTGCATATACGAATGACCCGCAAACAAACTCCTATCTTTGTGGCACCGTTCAGGATGAGAATGCGCGTTTTTTAGGCGGCGTTTCAGGAAACGCCGGCATTTTCAGTACGCTTGACGACATGATCAAACTTACCTCTATGCTTTCATGCGGAGGCAAAACAGCTAACGGAACATACCTAAGCCCAGAAACCATACGGCTTGCAACACAAAATTATACTCCCAGCATGGCTCAGAACAGAGGATTGGGATTTAAGCTGATGAGAGGCGAACTACCGTTTATGGGTGAATTATTCGGGGCAAGATCCTTTGGCCACACTGGGTTTACGGGCACTTCTATTGCGGTCGACCCTGACAGAGGATTATTCGTGGTTCTGCTTACTAATCGGGTACATCTCACACTTGATAATTCTAGATTTAAGGAGTTCAGGCAAAAACTTCATGACTGCATAGCTTCGGAATATTTTCTTTGATAATTATAGCTAATATCCCAACAAAAAACTTTATTTATTTGCTTGTATTTACTTTAATATTAAGTTGCTTTATCGGATGTTCTTCAAAACCAAAAGAAGATAATACAACTGACAAGGGGCAGGATACTATTTCGACGCAAGAATACCCTGATATTGCAAATGCAAATCAACAGAATTCAACTCCTAGCAAAGACTCAGTGCCTAGCAAAGATTCAACGCCATCCCAAACAACAAGCAGTCAGCTAAATAAATCGAATAATCAGCCTAAGACATCCAACGAGAAATCAAATGACAGCTTTAAAGACATGAAATTAAATTATTTTGATTATTTTGCTAAGAAAGAGGATCTATTTGTTGCACTAACTGAATTAACATTCGATAAAACTGAGGATATACCAGACAATATCGTACTTGCATATGCATTCGATAAATTATTTGAAGAAGGATCATTTGAAAAAACGTCAGAAAAAGGATACCTTAATGTTAAACAGGGTGATATAGATAAAATCACTCAGCAATATTTTAACAGAACATTAAATCACCCTGTTAAAACTGATTCTAATAATGATTATTCTTATAATTCCACAAAAAAAGAATATTGTTTTGTGAATTATGGTTGCGGCGGGTATTTTGTAGATTTAGTTTCTTTAAAAACTAATGAAGATTATACAAAAACGGGTGTTTTCAGGATATATGATACGCTAACAGAGGAATTTGGAGATGGTTTTTTAGAACAAGTCAGAAAAGATATTTGCAGCAATAAAACTGAATTTAAAAATCCTCGTGGAGAAGTTATGCCATATAAAACTAGGACGCTTACGTTTAAAGAAATACCATTAAAGAACGGTGATTTTTATATACAGTATATATCATTGCAATAGTAAATAGAAATTACACTTAGGCATATAAAAAACCCGCATGGAATTCCATGCGGGTTTTTTGAATATTGGAGCTGTTAACGCGATTCGAACGCGTGACCTCTTCCTTACCAAGGAAGTGCTCTGCCGACTGAGCTATAACAGCAAATACAGCATTGATAATTATAAAAGAAAAAAACATTAATGTCAACCACAATAACATCTTTTTAGCTTTTATTTTTTGTCAATGCTGTATTTAACTTCTTTGTTCCCCTATCTTTTTTACACAAAATAGAGTTATAAAAGCCCGTTAACGCATTATTTTGCGAGCACCCTGTGTGCCTCTTTAAGTTTTTGTATAATTGGTATCCCCTGTGGACACAAGCCCTCACATCTTCCACATTCGGCACAGCTATCAGCGGACTTTCCGCTATTTACATAATCGGAATAATGCCTTGCATGGGCATCGAGGTTATCATAAATAAATGCATCATTGTACATCTTAAAAATATTCGGGATAGCAACACCTGCAGGGCACGGAACACAGTATCCGCATCCGGTGCATCCTACCTTTGTCTTTGCAAGATAAGCATCTTTAACTTTCGCAACTAAGGCATATTCCTCATCGCACATCCTGCCAAAATCAGGCTTGCTGAAAATCTCCATTGTATCCTGAAGCTGCTGCATACTGCTTGAACCGCTTAAGATAAGTTTAATATACGGCAGTGAAGCAAGCCAGCGGAATGCCCATTCCTGAGGTGAACGTTTGACCGGATACGTATTATAAAGGGCCTTTATATCATCAGGCACGTTTATAGAAAGCTTGCCGCCTTTAAGCGGCTCCATAATCGTGACAGGTATGCCTTTTTTCCCCGCATACTCTAATCCCTCAATCCCTGCTTGTATATCAGTGTCGATGATATTGAGCTGTATCTGGCACATACACCAGTCGAAACTGTCTATTATCTCTTTAAAAGTGTCGATGTCGCCATGGAATGAAAACGCGGGATATTTTATTTTCCCCTGTGCCATTGCTTCTTTAAGATATTTCACGGCGCCAAGCTCTTTCATCTTATCCCAGTTGCCGCGGGTCAGTGAATGCAAAAGGCAAAACTCTATACAATCGCTCTGAAGCGCTGTAAGGTGTTCGTTCCAGAGTTTATCAAAATCATCATAAGAGTTGATTGCATATGCCGGAATCTTTGATGCGACATTGACACGTTTTCTATATCCGCCAGTTAATGCTTCCCCAAGTAAATATTTGCTTGCATGATTATGATACATATGTGCGGTATCAAAATAGTTCACCCCGTTATCCGCCGCATAACGTATCATTGCGATCGCTTTTTCTTTATCTATTTTTTCACTATTGGCGTCCCCGCCAGCTTCCGGCAATATAGGCAGACGCATTGTTCCAAGTCCGAATCTTGAAACTTTTAGCCCTATATTTTCAAAAGTTGTATACTGCATTTTTAGCTCCTTCTAAATTTCAATCTCTCTATACTTTTAAACTCTCTAAAGTATTTCCCTTATAAACATTCTTCCGACATTGTAACATTAAAAAAACACTTAAACAATATATTTTTAAAAATTAAAGAGCGCGGAATTGCTCCGCGCCCTGAAAGCAAAATGAGTGCTATGGCTCTAACGCTTTAGAGAATTATGCAGATAAGACTTCCGCTTCCCTCGTTAATAATGCGTTCAAGTGTGCTGCGCAGTTTATAGCGTGCATCATCTGGCATTTTTGAAAGCTTACTGTGCAGTCCTTCATTAACAAGCTCATGAAGGGATTTGCCAAAAATATTGGATTCCCAAATTTTCGTCGGATTTTCCTCAAATTCGGAAAGGATATATTTAACCAGATCTTCTGATTGCTTCTCGCTTCCGACAATGGGAGATACCTCGGTTTGGATTTCTGCCATCATCATGTGGATCGAAGGAGCACTTGCCCTAAGTCTTACTCCAAATTTGCCGCCCTGTTTTACAATTTCAGGCTCTTCAAGCCGCAGCTCATCTATAGTAGGAGTTACGATACCATAACCTTTTTCACGAACATCATCGAGCGCAGACTTTAGTTTATCATATTCACGTTTTGCTGCCGCTAAGTCTGTAATAATCGTGATAAGGCTTTCTTCATCGTTGATCTCAAGGCCGCTCTTTTCACCCAAAACACGATAGAATAAGTCATCATTAACATTAACATCTATGTAGCCGATGCCTTTTCCAAGATCAATTCCCGCAAGATGGGTGTTTTTAACGTTTTCATTCTTACCAATGCCGTCAACGATGCCGCCGATTTCACGTATTTTCTGTGCATCAGCCGCCGATTCGAGAATAGTACCATAAATTCCTGCTTTAAGCCAGTGAGTATTTTCAAGCACATCTACCCATTTCGGCAGTGTAATGTTGATTTCCTTTATGGGGAACTCAAACAGCACCTTTTCCATAATGTTGCGGATCTCGTTTTCATCCATCTCCATTATATTAACAGGCAAAACGGGTACTCCGTACTGCTCTTCCATCTCATCGCGAAGCTGCTCAGTTTCCGGAGCGTTCGGTTTGGTGGTATTAAGCAGGGTTATAAACGGCTTGTCAATCGCTTTCAATTCGCCTATTACACGTGCTTCAGCGTCAACATATGCACTGCGTGGGATTTCACCAATGCTGCCGTCAGTTGTAACAACAAGACCTATGGTGCTGTGTTCTGTAATAACCTTTTTTGTGCCGATTTCCGCTGCGCGGTCAAAGGGCATGCTCTCTTCATCCCATGGAGTATGAACCATACGGGGGCCCTCGCCCTCAATATAGCCTAGCGCAGCCGGTACTACATAGCCAACGCAGTCTATAAGACGGACTTTAAAACGCGCATTATCATCGAGTTTTACCTCAACAGCTTCATTGGGAATGAATTTCGGCTCGGTAGTCATAATCGTTCTGCCGGCCGCACTCTGAGGCAATTCATCGTGCGCACGTTCTTTTTTAG
Source organism: Bacillota bacterium (assembly GCA_030705925.1). Lineage (NCBI taxonomy): Bacteria > Bacillati > Bacillota > Bacillota bacterium. The sequence continues at coordinate 8,659 of JAUZPM010000030.1, read as the reverse complement.
CTGCATCTTCTATATTGGGCAAGACAAGACTTTCCATAAAGCGTTTGATAAATGTAGATTTTCCGGTACGCACAGGCCCGGCGAGACCGATATAAATATCGCCTTGAGTCCGCCTTGCGATATCGGCATATATATTGTATTTATCCATAGCTTTTCCTCCTCATTTTGCTTTTCAATAAATGTATATGTGAGGAGATAAAAAATATGATAAAAAATAAGACGCATTCATACGAAAACGTCTTATATAAATTAATTGCCACTCAACCATTGAAAAACATATGCTCTATGAATATTTTAGCGCCGATAGAAATAAGTATTACCCCGCCCAGAATCTCAGCTTTGTTGCTTAAAATTGCCCCGAATCGTTTTCCTATATAAACAGATGCCAGACTGCATATAAAAGTTATCAAAGCTATCATCGAGCCTGCAAAATAGATATTAATGGACAGAACCGCAAAACCAATTCCAACCGCAAGTGCATCAATGCTTGTTGCAATAGCTTGAACAAGAAGAACGCCTGTGCTAAGCTCCATCTGTTTTGTCTCTTTGCTTTGAGGTCTGGTAGCCTCATATATCATCTTACCGCCAATAGCCGCAAGAAGAATCAGTGCGATCCAGTGGTCAATAGCCTTTATCTGATCCTCAAACAATTCACCGCCAAAATACCCGATTGCAGGCATAATGCCCTGGAATATTCCGAATAATAGGGCTATCTCAATTGCCTTGCTGAGTTTAATTTGTTTTCCGCACATGCCATTGGACATCGAAACAGCCGCTGCATCCATAGACAGTCCCAGTCCGATAAGCACGATTTCCATTATGCCCATTGTTTCTCCTCCATTTTTAAACGGTAGAGGCTGGAACTGCCGCTACCGTTTAATGAAGAAGATTATAGCACAGCCTTGCACACCCGTCAATTTATTTTTTGGGTATTAAAAGCATGTTTTTGTCACAAACATCGCCTTCAAATGAATTCAAATCTTTTATTGACGACACCTTAACATTATAACGTTTCGCAATATCCCAAATACTTTCATTTTTAGACGGATAATAAAGCACTATATAATCTCCTGCGCGTTTTTTAGGCTTTTCCTCGTCAACAGACATATCGCTGACCGCTTCAATTTTGTCCATACGTTTTACAATCGCTACGCCGCCAATTGATGCCCTTATTTCAACAGCAGTTGCACCGGATATTACAAAACTAAATGAATCAAGTGCCAGCTTACTGTCGATAACAGAGCCACGCGGCGCATTTCCAGCAGCAGTCGTTATGGTAAAGGGAACTGAAGATTCCAAGCTGTCAAGATCACCGTCAGCCATAAGCGCCAGCATTGATATATTGAGATTCCCTGAAACGTTAAGTTTACCGTCATCAATATCAGCATTAAGGACTGTAACAGTCCCGCTGCTTGTAAACACTCTGGATATCTCACGCGAAAAGTCAACCACTTCCCGAACATTACCCGCTAAGTTTACAAAATCCATACTGCTGCAAATATGATATTTTTTTTTGTCACATTTATAATCATAGCCGGTTGAAAAAGCGTCTGTGCAATATTCGAATTCATCATTGTTGTATGCGGTTCCGCAGCAGCGGACATCACATTCGCAAGCGATTACTCTGTTTTCGCCGCCGTCATTTTCATATATTTCAGTCTTTAGTGCATTTACAGACATATCGACAATACACATGCTGCTATCGTCAACACCGTCAATATCAAATATATGCGAAAAAGGAATTTCGCTGTCAAGATATTGAATATCACCGCTGCCATCCGCTGTGTAAAGCGTATGTACATTAATAACGCCTTTCGCAATAATCTTATTGTTGATAGCCTTATACTCAACAGGTTTTGCATCGGCATAACTGTAGAGATGGTTTGCAATAGCCGGGTTCGCTGCCGGCACTTCTATGTCTTCTTCAATCTTAATACTTTTATCGCTTCTTCCGGTTATATTGCAAATATGCATATTTTCAACCTGAGTTTCAATATCTGAAATCGGTGTAAGAACAGACAGCATTCCGCAGTTTTCGGCTTTAACATGGATATCAGCGCCAACTTTTAATGAAAGTTTTCTTGAATTGAGCATTTTGCAGTTGATATAATTTAGCATGATATTCGTAAACAGCATACTGTTTTCTGCTACACCGGTTGCAGGCATAACACTTTCAAAATCAAAAGTCTGGCGCAGCGCCTGCGGAGTATTCCCTTCTTCAGGCATATAAAGTACAACCATCATTATATTTCCTGACAAAGTCACCTTATCCTTTGACGGCTCTACTGAAGTAATAACCGGAATAGCATCCGCCCTAACTATTTTCAGTACGTCAGGATAATAATCAGGTACTATTATATCCGCCTCGCGAACAACATCTCCGTGATTATCGTATACGGTTTCACAATATTTATGCTCTGATTTTTCCATATTTTCCATAGTGTTCTCTCCTTTTTAAGCTTTAATCCGCCTATAAGCATTATATTTTTGGAGAGCTCTGATTATGCAAAAAGTCATTTTACAAATATAATTTTTACTAATTTTAATAGTGATTAAATGTGCAGATAAATATTAAGTAATCGTATTGACATATCCTGTTCCATTTGGTATATTTATGTGATGGTAAGAAAAAGCTGACCATAAAATAGCGTTTGGTATAAAATATACGGTATAATAATGCATATTAATTCTGGAGTTTTTAACTATGCAATTCTTTATTAAAAGTAAATTAGTCAAATATTTATTTATCGGAATTGCAGCCGTAATTTTGGCTGCGTTTATTTTTGCTTTTGGTTTAAAAGCAGGAGTCCCGGTGTATATGTACCATAGTGTATTAGAAAAACCTTTTTCTATTAATGATAGTTTATTTGTAAGACCAGATAATTTTGAACAACAAATTAAATATTTAAAAAATAATGGTTATACCAGTATTTTTGCCGATGATTTACCTCATGCGTCTAAATTTAAAAAACCTGTTGTTATTACATTTGATGATGGTTATCGTGACAATTATACTTATGCTTTTCCAGTCTTAAAAAAGTATCATGTTAAAGCTACTATTTTTGTCATTACTAACTACATAGACAAACCAAACTACTTGACACGAGAACAAATAAAAAAAATGTCAGACAGCGGTTTGGTTAGTATTCAAAGCCATACTGCATCACACTCTAACTTGTGCCAGTGTACAGAAGAGCAGATAGATAATGAATTCTTGTCATCGAAGACAGAACTTGTAAATTTGACTCACAAGAAAGTCGATATCGTAGCATACCCATATGGCAAATATAATAAAGAAGTAGTTAGAGAAGCCAAAAAATATTATCATCTGGCTTTTATAACCCTTGGTGATAAGTCATATAAAAAATCATTTGCTTTCAAAACTCCGCGTGCTGGAATATTTAGAAACACCAATTTAAATCAATTCGAAACAATCACTATAGAAAGATCAAGGAATAGATTCCAAAATATCTTTTTAAATTTTAAACACGAGGAAAGGCAAGTTGCAAAGCGTTTTTCCCACCTTATCTGACATGGGAATTTAATAATATTTTGAGTAGAATTAATTGAGCCTTAAAATTTGTAGTAAAGTTATTACAAATTTTAAGGCTCAATTAATTATTTGTTCACATTTTTTGTATAAACTCACCTAATATACTATACTAATTAGGTGAACTTTAGTATAATTAGTCTGCCATAAGGCAATATTTATGTAAAAGGGAGTGATTTAGGGAAATTTATATCAACCAACTTTCTTTATGGGGGGGTGACAGAACAAGTAATAATACATCTTTAAATTATAAGAAAGGATTGTTGAAATGGGAGAAACAACAACGGCGCAACTTCAGGTGGAAGAAGAAGATACACAAAAAGGAAAATATCTTACATTCTTAATCGGAAGTGAAACTTTCGGCATTGAAATCAGATATGTCACTGAGATTATTGGGATTCAGCCAATAACCGAGATGCCGGAGTTACCGAAATATGTAAAAGGTATCATCAACTTGCGGGGCAAGATCATTCCGGTCATGGACATAAGGCTAAGATTTAAAAAACAATTTAAGCAATATGATGGCAAGACATGCGTAATTGTTATTGATATTGAAAATTTATCTATCGGCTTAATAGTCGATAGTGTCTCAGAAGTACTTTCAATTCCCGATGAAGAGATTGTTCCACCACCTGAATTAAGTGGGAACAGCAGTAAATACATCAAGGGGATTGGCAAGGCAGATAATGAAGTTAAGCTACTACTCGATTGCAATAAGCTCCTAAGCGAAGAAGAAATAGACAATATAACAAAGATATAAGGGAGATAACAATATGAAATGGTTTTATAACTTAAGGATATCCGCAAAATTATTAATAAGCTTTTTATTGTTGCAATTATAGCTGGCATCGTTGGTGTTGTCGGAATAGTTAATATCAACAGTGCCGACCAAAGATACAGTGATTTATTTGTAAACTTCGGTACAGCCCTTGGTGAAATCGGAAAAGTTTCAACAGATTTCCATGAATCCAGAAGCGTGATCAGAGACGCTATTATTGAAGAGGGTAACATAAGTACATATACCGATAAAATTGCTCAGTATGATAAAGATATAGATACAAATCTTGCTAACTTTCAAAAGAGCATACAAACGCAGTAAGTACAAAGCGAATTTGATAATTTAAAAAAACAGATAGAGAATTATAAACCAATCAGACAACATCGAGGCAGCAAGGCCAGGCAATAGCTGCACTTCAAAGCGCTTCGCAGGTTGCCAGCGGTATCCAACAATCAATAGATAAGCTTGTCGACAATAAAGTGTCTATTGGTACACAAAGATCAGACGACTATTCTTCAAAAGCGCAGAGTACAACTGTTATGATGATAATTATCGTTTTAATAGCAGTAGTAGTGGCCGTGGTGCTTGGCGTTTTCGTTTCAAATATAATCAGCAAGCCAATCAAAAAGTTAGAAGAAGCGGCTGATAAATTATCAACTGGTGACGTTAATGTAGACGTCAAAGCAACAACAAAGGATGAAATCGGAAAGTTAATGTCATCTTTTGATACAATGGTGAAAAATATTAAAGGTCAGGCTGAAGCAGCAGATCGAATCGCAACTGGAGATTTAAGCATTAAGGTTTCTGTAAAATCAGAAAATGATATTTTATCAAAGAGCTTGCAAACAGTTATTGAAACGCTCAAGATGTTAATTGCAGAAACTGAGATGTTATCTAAAGCTTCTGAAGAAGGAAATTTAAGTACCCGCGGAGATATAGATAAGTTCAATGGGGCTTATGCAAACATAGTTAATGGTTTCAATACAACCCTAGAAACTGTAATAAAGCCAGTTCAGGAAGCGTCTGCAGTTCTTGAAGAAGTTTCTAAAGGAAATCTTAAGGTGAGTGTAAAGGGCGATTATAAAGGTGATCATGCAATCATAAAAAATGCGCTCAATGATACAGTCAGTACGTTGTCATCTTATATAAATGAAATCTCAAATGTTCTGACTGAAATGGCAAACGGAAACCTGAACATTAACATCAATAATGATTACAGAGGAGATTTCTCAGAAATCAAATCTTCTTTAAACAATATCATAAAAGCATTTAATGATGTGTTAAATGATATAAATTCATCGGCACTACAGGTTGCATCAGGTTCAAGACAAGTTTCCGATTCAGCGAGTCATTATCTCAAGGGTCAACAGAGCAAGCAAGCTCCATTGAGGAATTGACTTCATCTATTGAAGAAATCGCTTCACAGACAAAGCAGAATGCTGCAAATGCTGACCAGGCTAACCATCTCTCTATTACATCTAAAAATGCTGCAATAGCTGGCAATGAGCAGATGAAAGAAATGCTTAACGCTATGAACGAAATCAACGAAGCGTCGGAGAATATCTCAAAAATAATAAAAGTAATCGATGACATAGCATTTCAGACCAATATACTCGCTCTGAATGCCGCAGTGGAAGCAGCACGGGCTGGACAGCACGGCAAAGGTTTCGCTGTTGTTGCCGAAGAGGTAAGGAATCTTGCAGCACGTTCCGCAAATGCGGCTAAAGAAACGACCGTTCTGATTGAGGGAACAATTAAAAAGGTTGAAGCAGGAACAAAACTTGCCAGTGATACCGCTGAAGCACTCAATAATATCGTTGATGGCGTATCAAAATCAACATCCCTAGTAGGAGAAATTGCAACTGCTTCTAATGAACAGGCATCCGGCATTGCCCAGGTAAACCAAGGGATAATGCAGGTATCTCAGGTCGTTCAGACTAATTCAGCTACCTCTGAGGAAAGTGCTGCTGCCAGCGAAGAGCTCTCCAGCCAGGCTGAATTATTAAAAGAGATGGTCAGTAAGTTTAAATTGAAAAAAAGCAGCTCTTCGAGTTTAAATGAATTAAATCCAGAACTGTTAAAAATGCTTGAAGACATTTCGGCATACAATGAGATAAAAAAAGCAACCGATAAACATGTTAAAAATAAGCCAAAAATAATTTTAAATGATAACGAATTTGGAAAATACTAATCACTCTTAAACAATAATGAGAGAGCGCAAGCTCTCTCATTATTAATGTCTATATAAAAAACAAACTTTAAAATCCGAAATTCCATTGAATTAAAGATTTTAAAGTTCAAAATTTGGTTGGGATGGCTGGATTCGGACCAGCGGAATGCAGGAGTCAAAGTCCTGTGCCTTACCCCTTGGCTACATCCCATTATATGAAAAAGGCGATACTTCAATTCAGAACAACTGAATAACCGCACCGCCCTAAAAGACATGGGGTGGATAATGAGATTCGAACTCATGGCCTCCAGAGCCACAATCTGGCGCTCTAACCAGCTGAGCTATACCCACCGAATAAAAAAACAAGGCTACCGCCTTCACGTATTTGGCGCGCCTGAAGAGACTCGAACTCCCGACCCACTGCTTAGAAGGCAGTTGCTCTATCCTGCTGAGCTACAGGCGCATAATGGAGCAGGTGATGGGAATCGAACCCACGTAACCAGCTTGGAAGGCTGGAATTCTACCATTGAACTACACCTGCATTTTGAGTGCCATAATAATTTACCATATAAACGGGATATTGTCAACACTTTTCGATGTTTTTTATGATAAAAAGAATTTATGGCAACTCGTGCGCCTTTAATTGTAGCCTCTTCTTATATAAGAATTTTTATTTCTTCCTCATCTGCGGAAAGCTTCATTTCTCTTAATATAGTATTATAATTATCTATCATTGTTCCGGCAATTTTGTCCTCAATTTGTTTTTCTATTGACCTTCTAAGATTTCTTGCCCCATATTTAGTTGAATACGATTTTTTCACAAGAAAATCAAGAACGCTGTCGTCCCACGAAAGTACAATGCCTTTATTCGCCATTCCGTCTTTAAGATCAGAAAGCATAATAACTGCAATCTTTTTAAAATCTTTCTCGTCAAGCTGACGGAAAGTTATTATTTCATCAACACGGTTTATAAACTCGGGGCGCATTATTTCTTCAAGTGCCTTTAAGGACTTGTTTTGAGCCGCAAGCCCTTCCTTTTCACTAAAGCCTATCTGGCCCTCATGCTTATATGAGCCCGCGTTCGTGGTCATGATTATTATTGTGTTTTCGAAATTCACAGTCTTTCCGTGTGCATCTGTTATATGACCATCATCTAATATCTGGAGTAGAATATTCAGCACATCGGGATGCGCTTTTTCGATTTCGTCAAACAGTATTACGCTATATGGCTTTCTCCTAACCTTTTCCGTAAGCTGACCTGCCTCGTCATAACCGACATATCCTGGAGGTGCTCCAATAATACGTGAAACACTATGCTTCTCCATAAATTCAGACATATCAAGTCTGAAAAAAGTTTCAGGAGAGTCGAAAAGACATGTAGAAAGCTGTTTTACCAGTTCTGTTTTTCCAACCCCTGTAGGGCCTGCAAAAATAAATGATACAGGTTTCCTTTTCGGGCTTATGCCTGCACGGTTTCTTTTTATTGCCGCAACGACAGAGCTAATTGCTTCATCCTGCCCAATTATCCTTGACTTAAGGGTATCTTCAAGGTTTAGAAGCTTTACAAATTCTTGTTCTTTGATCTTACTTGCAGGGATTCCAGTCCACAGTTCAATAACTTTTGCAAGGCTGTCGATTGTAATATGAAGTACATTTTTCTTGCTTTCAAGCTCGCGAACTTCTTCAGCTATCATACACTGGCGACCGCGCAGTTTGGCAATCGTCTCGTAATTATCGGGATTCTCCGCAAGAACCTTATCCAAATCCTTATTTACAGATCCAAGCTCATCGCGCAGACGGTATATCCTGTCTGCTTCAGCATCCTCTATATTTACAGCAGATGCAGCCTCATCGATAAGGTCGATTGCCTTATCCGGCAGATATCTGTCAGTAATGTATCTCTCTGAAAGCATTACCGCTTGTTTAACAGTCTCATCATCGATAATTACGCCATGATATTTTTCATAGTAAGCCTTGATGCCATCCAATATTTCAACGGAATTGTCAATTGAAGGCTCTTCAACCGTAACGGGCTGAAAACGGCGTTCAAGCGCGGCATCTTTTTCTATATACTTACGATATTCAGCAAATGTCGTCGCCCCAATAACCTGAATTTCTCCGCGTGAAAGCGCAGGTTTAAGGATATTGGCTGCATTCATAG
>JAUZPM010000029.1 GCA_030705925.1 Bacillota bacterium | reverse complement strand
TAGAAAAAACCGATCTAACCAATATCTTTTAATATAGAAAATGGCGTGAAAAAATTCACGCCATTTTTTTAGAATGTTAACAAGTTAAGCTCGTCCATCCAGATCTTAAAGCTTGCGTCGCTCGGCATACGCCAATCCCCTCTCGGTGAAAGGTTGATCGTGCCGACCTTTGGTCCATCCGGAAGGCACGAGCGCTTAAACTGTTGAGAAAAGAACCTACGGTAAAAAACTTTAAGCCATTTCAAAATTATTTCATTATCATACTTATCTTTATAGGCATTTTGAGCCAAAAAGAAAATTTTAGCCGGTTCAAAACCAAAGCGCACCATATAATATAGGAAAAAATCATGTAATTCATATGGTCCTACAGTGTCCTCAGTCTTTTGTGCTATCTCGCCGTTCTCATCTGACGGAAGAAGCTCCGGGCTTACCGGTGTCAGCAGTATATCATTTAGAATTTCAGCAGTTTTGGGATTCGAGACATTTTCAGACACCCATTTTACAAGATACCGCACAAGCGTCTTTGGAACACCGCTGTTCACCCCGTACATAGACATGTGGTCTCCGTTATAGGTCGCCCAGCCAAGCGCAAGCTCGGAAAGGTCTCCTGTTCCGATAACCAGCCCGTTTACCTGATTTGCAATATCCATCAAAATTTGTGTTCGTTCTCTCGCCTGTGTATTCTCATACGTTATATCATGTAAGGTTTCGTCATGTCCAATATCCTTAAAATGCTGTATGCAGGACGGCTTTATATCGATTTCTCTTATTGAGACTCCAAGTGATTGCATTAGTGACAGGGCATTGTTATATGTTCGTCCTGTCGTTCCAAACCCCGGCATAGTGACAGCAATAATACCTTTCCTGTCGAGGTTCAACAAATCAAACGTTTTTGTGCATACAAGAAGCGCAAGCGTCGAATCGAGCCCGCCTGATATGCCTAAAACAACATTTGAAAGCCTAGTATGACTAAGTCTTTTCGCAAGTCCTTCGGCCTGTATAGCGAAAATCTCGCCACTCCGTCTGCCCCTATCGACCTCAGAGGCTGGAACGAATGGATTCTGATCAGTTTTTCTGTGTAAAGCCAAATCATTTACATCTATCAAATCGAACGTCTGAACTCTGAAAGATTTTATATTCTCGTTTCCCATAAAACTTGTATTTTTCCGTCTGTCTGCCGCAAGACGTGACAAGTCTATTTCGGTAATTATTAGCTGTTCTGCCCTTTCAAACCTTTCTGATTCTGCAAGGATTGCGCCATTTTCGGATATAATTGCATGCCCTGCAAATACGACGTCAGTCGTTGATTCGCCGACTCCTGCAGAAGAATAGATATAGCCTGCAACACAACGCCCAGATTGCTGTGCAACAAGAGACTTTCTATAATCACATTTTCCAATGATTTCGTTGCTCGCAGACAGATTCAAAATCACATTAGCGCCCGCCATCGACTGATAACAGCTTGGCGGGATTGGAACCCACAGGTCTTCGCAGATCTCCATCCCTATACACAGCTCGCCGCTTTTTAACAGTATATCGGCTCCAAACGGAATTTCCTGATTGCAAAGCGTGACACTGCCGCTGACAGCGTTTAAAGAAGATGCAAACCAGCGCTTTTCATAGTATTCACTATAGTTCGGAATATAGGTTTTGGGTACAGCGGCTAATATACGCCCGCTCTGTATAGCGACTGCACAGTTGAAAAGCTGATTATTAGCTCTAACAGGCATCCCAATTACTGATAAAATCGGCAGATTGCATGTAAAGTTTAAAAGCTTTCCAAGCTCATCTTCTGCTGATTTTACCAGCATTTCCTGCAAAAACAGATCTCCGCACGTATAACCGGTAAGCGACAGTTCCGGAAACACGATTACCTGAACATTTGATTCTGCTGCCATTTTTATAAGCTTTTCAATTTGTTCCCTGTTGAAACCGCATTCGGCAACCTTGACCTCAGGAACAGCCGCTGCAACGCGCGTAAATCCGAAACTCATATAATCCTCCGGTTAAAACTTTAATTCGTCGGAAAAAACAGGGCCGTCGTCTTCATTGTCATCGTCCCCATCGTCATCTTTTTTGGTGGCAGGATCAACTATATATTTCTTGATTAGCGGGTAGGCATTGTAAATAGAAATAAAGCCTATAAGGCTTAACCCGAAAAACACCATGATTATGGTCATGAATATTCCGATCAGAAAATATAAGGTATTGATGTCGCCGCTGCTTATTGGCCATAAAAGTATAAACAAGACAACAGCCATTAACACGATAGTAATAACTCTGAATATAAATGAAATCAAATTTCTGAAAAATCCCAAAATAGAAAAAATCATTGCATTTTTAAATATATGCCTAAGCGGCAGGTCAACAGTTACAATCATCATGTAAACATAAGGGCGCATAAATAAAAGTAATAGGAAAACGACCATCGTCGCACCCATCATTATAAGCAGAGGTGTACTTGCGTTTCTTAAAACAATGATCTGTCTATAAAAGTTAACATTTATTATAAACAGCGCAAAAACCACTATATCTATTATACCAACGAAAAATGACTGTTTGAAATTACTTTTGAAGTTGTCTTTAAAATCCCACCATACAAAGGAATGCTCTTCCCTAGAAAAGTTTCGTAATACATAGGTAAAGCCTGCCGTAGCTGGTCCAATAGTAACCACTGGCAGGCAAAAAAGAAAATACAGCATATTAAGCTGAGATAATTTCCAAAACTTCCTGAAATACAAAGCAAAAAAATGTATAAATCTGTTCTGCGGGGGCTCGTCTTTTGAAACGCCTTTGCCGATTTTTTTATCACTATAGAAGAACGACATTTTGACCTCCGTTAAAATTCGATGCCTTTTCTCGCCTTTACACCGTTTTGATACGGATGTTTATGGCATATAAATTCAGTGTAATAATCCGCAATGTCAATGAGTGGCTGTAAAGGTTTGTGCCCTGTCAGTATTATTTCTGTCGAATCTGCCTTTTGAAGCAGTGAAACAAGCTGTTTCTCCTCAATTATCCCGAGACATACCGCGTCAACGACTTCATCCAGAACTATCATATCAAATTCACGGCTTAAAATCAATTTTTCTGCGAGCTCAAATTCACTGCTGATCTCGACCGATACATTCTCTTTTTCATATTCGGAAAGGAAGTGGTAAAATCCATGTTTCTGTTCGAGATTAAAGTACGTTACGCCAGGCAGTTTTTGCAAAACTGAGATTTCACTTGATTCCCCGGATTTAAAAAATTGAACAACAGCTGTTTTTTTGCCACATCCCGTCATTCTTAAAACCGAGCCCATCGCCGCACTTGTTTTCCCTTTTCCATAACCAATATATAAATGTATCATAATTACGCTCTCGGATGATATTTAGTATACACATTTTTAAATTTATTTTTTATGTATTGCGTATATATTTGCGTTGAAGATATATCACTGTGCCCAAGCATTTCCTGAACAGCTTTTATGTCAGCTCCGTTTTCAAGCAGATGAGCTGCAAAACTGTGCCGCAGAGTGTGAGGAGTTATAGATTTTTCAATTCCGGCAGATACCTGATATTTCTTTATTATCTTCCAAAATCCCTGGCGCGTAAGCTTGTCCCCGCTGTGGTTAAGAAAAAGCGCAGTTTCGTCTTCGTTTGTAACAAGCAGTTTCCGTGAGTATTGAAGATAATTTTTTAACGCTTTTACCGCAAGCGGATAAAGTGGAACTATACGCTCGTTTTCACCGGATACGCACCTAACAAATCCCATCTCAAGATTTATATCGGTAATCTTTAAGCAAACAAGCTCACTGACCCTTAATCCCGTTGCATAAAGAACTTCAAGCATAGCCTTGTCCCGTATTCCCTTAATATCGCTCGTATCCGGCTGTTCAAGCAAAAGCTCAACCTCTTTGCCTGACAATATCTGAGGCAGCTTTTTGCTCTCTTTTTTCAGCTTTATACCTGAAAACGGATTTGCTTTAACATATTGATGTAAAATAAGAAATTTATAAAAGCTGCGTAAGGTGGCAAGGTTACGAGTTATCGTAGTCTGTGCCTTACCGGAAATAGACAGGACCTTTATATATTCCTCTGCCATATCCTTTGAAAAATCGTTCATTGACTGCAGGTGCAAATCCTGATAGTAACATTCGAAAACTTGTATGTCACGCTTATACGATTCTATAGTATTTTGTGACGAATGTTTTTCTGACAAGCTTTCAATAAATTCCTCAAGATAAGTATTCAAGCCCACACCCCCAGTTAAATTATCGAACCGTCCATAAAATAGCCTCAATAAAAGATGAAAACGCACTAAAAACCGCAGCAGCAGCAAGCATTAATATTATAAATAAAACACGCTGATAAATACCGCTGTCACGATACGGATTAACAGAAAATCCGCAAAATTTAGATGATAAATCAACCGCTTCCGCTGATAAAACAATGAAAATTGGGATAAAAATAAACGCTAACGGTAAAAATGAAAAAGTTTTTGCAACTGTTCCACTTTCACCGACAGCCTTTATAACGCTGCAGAAGCTAGCGGATAACACAAAACCAAAAGCGCTGTCAACTACGGGAATCACAACAGATCCAAACAATGTAAAAGAAAGGATTGAAATAACAAGGAGCAATTTAATCTTTAAAATGAACGCTGATGAAAATGCTGATTTCCAACTTGCTGAAGCTGAAGTAATCGTCAGCGGGCTTACCCCATGCTTAGAGCAGTAAAGGAAGTAAAACGCCCCTGCAACGGTACCAGCAATAAAGAATGCAAGACAAATGAGAATGGTAAAACGCCTAACATCGAGATAATTATTTTGACTACTTTTTCTTTTCACATTTCTCTCCCCTTCATAGGTTTGTCCATCACATACTATGAATGTAAAAGAGAAATTATACCAATAAGTTATTTAGAAAGTTCGTCAGCCCTGCACGTGCATGCGTCCATAGCGGCTATTATACCTTCACTGAATTTGTACTCATAAAGCGTCTCAAGCGCTTTAAGCGTTGTGCCGCCTGGGGATGAAACCATTTTTATAAGACCGTCTGTTGTCTGCCCCGACTCACGAACCATTTTTACAGATCCGTCTATAGTGGCACAGATAAGTTCAGTCGCGGTTTTCTCGTCGATTCCGAGTTTTTTCGCGCCGTCGACAACCGACTTGATAAATAAATATACATATGCCGGTGAACTCCCGTTTACAGATACAACGGCGTTCATAAGGCTTTCATCTAAAACGACAGTGGTGCCTGCTGCATTGAAAATGCCGCGTACATAAGAAAATTCCTTTGAAGCAGTATCAAAATTGGCGCAAAGAGCAGAAGCACCTGCTAGAAGTAATAACGGTGTATTAGGCATTACCCTTACTACCTTGACTTCACCAAGCATTGATGAAATATACCCAATAGTGATACCTGCGGCAATAGTAACAATGATCTTATCTTTCAAATCAAATTTCTTTAATTCAGCCATTACAGCTTCAAAATTCTGAGGTTTTACGCATAAAAAAAGATAGGCGCTGTGTTCAACAAGTTCTGACATATTATCAGCACTTTTAGCACCAATAGTATCAAATTTTTCATACTGCTGTTTATTGATGTCGTATACCATGATTTCGGCATCTTTCATGCCGGATTTTGCAATTCCTCCGGCTATCCCAAAAGCCATATTACCTGCGCCGATAAATCCTATTCCAACCATGATGTCCCTCTGTTTCCACTTTACATAAATTTTTATATCAAAAGTATAATATAAAACAAACGCCTTTGCAACTAGATTTACACGGTTTTTTAACATTTTTTATTAAACATAATTATGTTAATAGTGTTATGTAAACTAAATAACTTAAAAATGCGCAAAATAATGTGCCTCAACATTTGTCAAGGCACAATTTATGTGTGGCTCACAAAATTTTAATCAGCCTCTGCCACCTTCATCATGATGGCGCATTCTACTCTTTTCTTCTCCATCTCACACGCAATTTTATATGATTTTGTAATATCGCCCTCGTACAAATAATTGTTTGCGTTGCACCCGCCGCTGCAGTAATATTTCGCCCAGCATTTCATACATTCGGGCTTTGAAAAAATAGAATATGTCGCAAACTGATTTTTTATTTTTTCGTTGAAGGAATTTTCAATAATGTTGCCCATATAAAACTCGTCATGTCCTACAAATTGATGGCATGGGTATATATCCCCTGACGGGGCTATCGCAAGATATTCATTTCCTGAGCCGCAGCCTCTTATTCTTTTAATGACGCACGGACCCTGTTTTAAATCTATCATAAAATGAAAGAAATTGAATTTTCGTCCTGTATCGAGCATTTTTTTAGCAAGTCTGTCATAGCTGTTAAACACAACTGTCAGATCTTCTTTCCTGATTGAATAATCAGCATCCTCCTGTGCTGCAACAGGCTCTACTGAGATTTGATCAAACCCCTGCTCGGCAAGATGCATCACATCGTTGTCAAAATCAAGATTATATCTTGTGAACGTTCCTCTTACATAATATTTCATCTGACCGCGAAGCCGAGCCATTTCCTGAAATTTCGGAAGAATAGAGTCGTAACAGCCTGTCCCATCTACGCGTATTCTTACCTTATCATTGACCTCTTTGCGCCCGTCTATAGAAAGAACTACATTGGACATGTATTCATTGATAAAAGCCATTTTTTTATCATCAAGCAGCACACCATTTGTAGTCACTGTAAAGCGGAAATTTTTATTATGCTCTTTTTCAAGTCCTTTTGCATACTTGACGATCTGTTTTACAACCTCAAAGTTCATAAGGGGCTCTCCCCCGAAAAAGTCGACTTCAAGATTTCTTCGGCTTTCTGACTGTTTTATCAAAAAATCTATTGCCGCCTTCCCTACTTCAAAGCTCATCAGTTCGCGTTTATGGTTGTATTCGCCCGTATCCGCAAAACAGTATCTGCATCTAAGATTGCAATCATGAGCTATATGCAAGCACAAGGCCTTGACCGGGGCCTTTTTATTGCTCAGTTTTTTGACATCAAGATAGTTGTCGCTTGAAAATAAAAGGCCTGCTTTATAAAGCTCAAAAATATCGCCATAAGCCTCGATTATGTCTTTTTCCGCATACTTTCCCTTGAGTTTTTCTATAACTTGCTCTGGCTGGTTTTGTGCAGGCGTTTCGACTCCAAGCCCGATCATCACCTCAAGGATATCATAAGCGAGCTCATCCACATTATGTACGGCTCCGCTGTTGACGTCTAGCACAATATTAAATCCGTTTTGTTTGTATATATGTACCATTTTTTAACCCCCAAAAAAATTGGGACTTTAAATAAAGTCCCACCAGTTTTAAACCTCTATTGCCGTAAGGCGCTCTGCCATATTATAAATACAGCAGAGCGCCCGACCTTGAAAGCATGTCTTACGACAGCTGACACTTATTTATTCTTGTTTTCGCAATCCTGATTTGCAACTGTGCAGGATGTTTTGCAAGCGGACTGGCAGGATGTCTGGCATTCGCCGCAGCCGCCCTTAGCGCAGCTTTCCTTTAAAGTGGCGTTATTAATAATCTGAATATGTTTCATTTTATACCCTCCGCAAATTTTATATGATATATTATACCATAAAGCCAGTCTTTTTCAACATAAAATTTACCTTTTCGAGTTTACCCCGAATATTCCGCCAAACATTCCGGCCAGCACGCATATAGCCATATGTAAAAGATTTCCTGCCAGTCCTCCCTTAATATCGCCAAGTGTAAGTCCCCATACATAGAGAGCTGCAAAAAGAATCAATCCGCTAAGTGCTCCTGCTAAAATTCCTTTTTTACCTATAGATGCAGCACACATATAACCGCTTAAAACCGCTACGAGAGCGAGTAAGATATAACCGGTAACAGTTTTGGCTATATCAGAGGCTGTAATAGAATAGAAAATTGCAGATTGGACACCTGTCAATATGATCAGCACAGCAAGCGCTATTACCAGCGACGTGAGTATTGATCTCAGTGTGCCTGCAAATGTCACACGCGTCTCCGTTTTTTCCTGTCTCATAATTCCCCTCCTATTCCTTTATAGTAAAATATATCGTCTTTCTTTCGATTTTATGACAAAAAAACAGACAGGCTAAGGAAAAACCTTAAGCTGTCTGTTATATAAGTTTTTAATTATTTTTTCTTTTTATTTTTCTTCTCTTCGTCAATCAGTTCATCGAGATAAGCGTCCTCATCGTCATCAATGACCTTCGACGTTTCTGGCGTTTCAATCTTCTTAACGACCTCATTAACCGCCCATTTTTTAAATATAAGCCTGTTTCTGTCAGCGCCAGACTCGATCGTTACATCATCATCTTTTATTTTTATAACTTTTCCGAGCACTCCGCCGATTGTGATAACTTCATCGCCTACAGCGACACTTTCTCTCATTTGCTTAACTTTTTTATCTTTTTTTCTCTGCGGCGCTATCAGTATGAAATAAAAAATAGCAAGAGGCACTGCAAAATACAAAATCAAAGAAAAAATAGATGATGGCTGAGCCTGTCCTGCAGCTGCCGTCCCTCCAGCTGCATGAGCAACTATTTCAAACATAAATTATCCTCCTTATTTTATTTGATATAATACCATAAAATCTATAATTTGTGAATATTTTTTTATGTATAAAAAAACGGCAGGAAATCCTGCCGAGTATGGAGCGGATTACGAGGCTCGAACTCGCTACCTCAACCTTGGCAAGGTTGCGCTCTACCAGATGAGCTAAATCCGCATGGAGGCGCCAGGCGGATTTGGACCGCCGCATAGAGGTTTTGCAGACCTCTGCCTTACCACTTGGCTATGGCGCCGTTTAAATCTTTAGATAAATTTGGCAGGAGAATACTCCTGCCGACTTTGGAGCGGATTACGAGGCTCGAACTCGCTACCTCAACCTTGGCAAGGTTGCGCTCTACCAGATGAGCTAAATCCGCAGGAACTATTGGTGCCTCCGGGCGGAATCGAACCACCGACACGGGGATTTTCAGTCCCCTGCTCTACCGACTGAGCTACAGAGGCATAGTTGGCGACCCGGAAGGGGCTCGGACCCTCGACCTCTAGCGTGACAGGCTAGCGTTCTAACCAACTGAACTACCGGGCCATGTGGTGGGAATTACAGGGCTCGAACCTGTGACCCTCTGCTTGTAAGGCAGATGCTCTCCCAGCTGAGCTAAACTCCCACGTAACCTTGTTTGAAACTTTGGTGTCTTGCAAGGTGCCTTTATATAATACTAAAAACGACCTATGTTGTCAAGAGTATTTTTTGAATTTTTATTATTTATTTTTTTACCATGTTTTCAAGATCATCTCTGGTAAAACGATACTTTCTGTCGCAGAAATGGCAGGAGACTTCAGCGCCGTCCTGCTCTCTCGCCATGGAAATAAGCTCGTCCTTCCCTAAGGAAATCAGCGCTCGCTCGATACGTTGGCGCGAACAGTTGCACTTATAAAAGCGCTGTCCCTCTTCTATTATTCCAAGCTCAAAATCCTTTAAAACAGTTTGTAATATCTCTACAGGGTTCATTCCGGCATCTATCATTGAGGTGATAGGCATAGCCTCAGCAGCTGCTTTTTCAAGCTTGTCAATGACAGCATCAGGCGCGCCAGGCATTAGCTGTATAAGATATCCTCCTGCCGCTTTTATGCTATAATCCACATCAACAAGCACACCAAGTGCACATATAGTTGGCGTCTGCTCGCTTACGGCGAAATAATAAGCTATATCTTCAGCTATTTCGCCCGATACGATCGGGCTTTGCCCTATATAAGGTTCTTTCATATTAAGATCCTTAATAACGCTTACATAACCGTTTTTACCCACTGCGCCGGCAACATCAAGCTTACCAATATTGTTAAGTGGCAGATCAACAGTAGAATTTTGGATATATCCTCTTACGTTTCCCTCAATGTCGGAAACAGTCACAACACTTCCGGCAGGGCCATCGCCTTTTATCTGAAGCGTTAGTGATGCATCTTCTGTTTTCAGCATGCCACCCATCAGTGACGCCGCGGTCAATGTCCTCCCAAGTGCGGCTGAACATACTGGCGACGTACTGTGAATCCTTCTTGCCTCTTCAATAATATCAGTAGAATCAATTATATAAGCGCAGACAAACCCGTCTTTGCTAAGTGCTTTAAAAAAATTACTCATAATCTCCTGGAAATTAAGGCTTATAGCCCGAATATTTTATTCCTTTTCTTCAAGTCTGTCAAGGACAAGACGATAGCCGTCCCGTCCGTATTCCAGACTGCGGTTGACTCTGCTTATCGTTGCAGTGCTTGCCCCTGTTTTGGCGACGATCTCGCTGTAAACGATTTTTTCGCTCAGCATTTTAGCGACCGCCAGCCGCTGAGCAATATCTTTAAGTTCTGAAACTGTGCAGATATCCTCGAAAAAGTCATAGCATTCATCAACTGTTTTTAATTTTAAAATGGCATTAAACAAAAAGTCTTTGTTTTTATCCCTTATCTTGTCGTTCATTGCAAACCTCCCGGTACAAAGCTTTTATACTTTAAAATACTAAAATTTTACCACATTAAATTGAGAAAGTAAAGACATGGCTAAATTCTTTTTCCAATAATCGGGATATTCTCTGCCCTGAACGTTTCAAATTCGCCTCTTTCAAGTGCCCCGCGAATCTTTTCCATAAGTGTGTTGTAAAAGTATAAATTATGCATAACCGCAAGCCTCATACCCAACATTTCACCGGCTTTGAGAAGGTGCCGTATATACGCCCTCGAATGAGTCCTGCATACCGGGCAGTCACATTCCTCATCTATAGGCAAACCGTCCATCTCATACTTTGCATTGTTTAAGTTAATAATGCCTTTCCAAGTGAACAGGTGCCCATGGCGGGCATTCCGGCTGGGCATTACGCAGTCGAAAAAGTCAATACCCCTGTGAACAGCTTCTATTATATTGACAGGAGTCCCTACTCCCATCAGATACCTTGGTTTGTTTTCAGGCATGATCGGCTCTACACAGTCAATAATATGATACATCTCTTCTGCAGTTTCACCTACGGCAAGCCCCCCTATCGCATAGCCGTCAAGATCGAGTTTTGCGATCTCTTTCATATGCCATTTCCGAATATCAGGGTATACGCCTCCCTGATTTATGCCAAAAAGCATCTGTTTACTATTTATTGTCTGCGGAAGAGAATTCAGTCTCTGCATTTCAGTTTTGCATCGCAGAAGCCAGCGAAGCGTCCTCTCGGCGGAAGGCTTTACATACTCATATGTCGACGGATTTGCAACGCACTCATCAAACGCCATAGCAATAGTCGATGCCAGATTTGACTGGATCCGCATGCTTTCTTCAGGGCCCATGAAAATATGCCTTCCGTCTACGTGTGATTGGAAATAAACGCCCTCCTCCTTTATTTTCCGCAATCCCGAGAGAGAAAATACCTGAAATCCTCCACTGTCGGTAAGTATAGGCTTGTCCCATGTCATGAACTTATGAAGCCCGCCGAGCTGTGCAATGACCCTGTCCCCCGGGCGGACATGCAGATGATATGTGTTAGAAAGTTCGATCTGACACTTTAAATCTATAAGATCAGGCGCTGAAACGCCGCCCTTAATCGCGGCGGCAGTTCCGACGTTCATGAATACAGGCGTTTCAACAGTTCCGTGTACGGTCTCAAACCGTCCCCGACGTGCCTTGCCTTCTTTATTTAATAATGTAAACATATAACCCCCGTCAGATAATAAACATGGCGTCACCAAAGCTGAAAAATCTGTATTCCAGCCGGACAGCCTCGCTGTATGCCTTAAGTATGCGATCCCTTCCAGCAAGCGCACTCACAAGCATGATAAGAGTGCTTTCCGGCAGATGGAAATTTGTTATAAGCCCGTCAAGAATACGAAAATCATATCCAGGATATATAAAGATGTGCGTGTCTGCCCCTCCGCTTACGATATGCCCCTTTTTATCAGCTGCGGACTCAAGGGTCCTGCACGATGTCGTCCCGACTGCAATGACACGCCGCCCCTCCGCTTTTGCGGCGTTTACGGCATCTGCTGTGGCCTGCGGCACGGTATAATATTCCGAATGCATCTGGTGATTCTCGACCTTGTGGGCCTTTACAGGTCTAAATGTTCCAAGTCCCACATGAAGCGTTACATAGACAATCTCTACACCCATATCGGATATGCGTTTTAAAAGTTCCGGTGTAAAATGCAGTCCGGCAGTAGGTGCCGCGGCAGAACCTAACTCTCTGGCATAGACCGTCTGATACCTGCTCTTATCCTCCAGCTTTTCCTTGATATAAGGAGGAAGAGGCATGTTCCCTATTTCGTCTAGAATTTCGTAAAAACTTCCCTCGTATGAAAACTTTGCAAGTCTTATTCCCTCTTCAATAATATCAACGATCTCGCAAGACAGCCTTTCGCCGAATGTGAACCTGTCGCCCGTCTTTGCTCTTCTGCCCGGTTTTACAAGACATTCCCACACGTCATTTTCGCGGTGTTTTAATAATACAAATTCAACATGCGCACCCGTACCGCTCCTCTCGCCAAAAATTCTCGCCGGCAGCACCTTCGAGTCATTTAAAACGAGCACGTCACCAGGTTTAAGATATTCTGTGATATCTTTGAAATGCCTATGTTCAAATGTATCTTTATTTCTGTCAAGAATTAAAAGCCGCGACTCGTCGCGGTTTTTAATAGGTGTTTGAGCTATCAGCCTCTCAGGCAGGTCGAATTTAAAGTCTGAAACATTCATTTATAAAGCCCCAATTTACAGCAGCATAGCTTGCTGCGGCAGCCACCTCTTTCGGCGTGTGGCTTGCCGTATTTATTATTTACCCTTTTAATTCATTATATGTCGTTACTTCTGTGCCCTGGAAATAATATGTAACGATATTCTTGTAAGAAATGCCTGCTTTCGCGCGTCCAAGAGCGCCATATTGGCTCATACCGACGTTGTGTCCCCAGCCGGTGCCCTTAAATTCAAAGGTTCCTGAAGCTCCACCCGTCGAATCAACAGACTGAACTCCGCTTCCAGTAACTGCGTAAGTGGAAGAGCCGCCGACAGCTTGTACAGTGCCGTCACCGTTTACCGCCATCGCCTGTGAAAGCGACGGCAGAACAGATGTGGTGCCGTTCGTCACATAAGGCTGTGAGCCGCCTGAACCCGAATATATATTAAAACGCGGACTTTTTACATATTTGCTAAGTTTGATGCGCACAGTGTCGCACTTTGAAATCGTAACAGATTTCCCTCCAGCGTCTTCAAATGTGACCGAATAGACATTACCTGCTGGTTTCGTAAATTCAGACACATAAGCTTTAACAACTTCGCTTATGTCATAATTCTTGCCGCGCAGATATTCGCCGAGATCAGCACCCGAGACAGTGCTTGACCATCTCCCGTTATTGATGTTGTCAAGATCCTCGTAAGTATCCGGGACCGGGGTGTAATAAGGCTTGTCCTCACTGCCCCAGACGTTTTTAACCGATTCGGTATACCCGCCATTTGAGGAATGATAAAATGTAGATATCGGGGAACCGCTATAAGTTAAAAGCTGGCCTGATGTTTCGTTTGCGGCTGTAACTACGTTAGCGCCTTCCTGCGAATTGCCGTTATAAACCTGACAGTCTGTTTCATCGCAGACATTGAACCCCTGGGAAATATGCTTATTGTGATTAACGATTGCGTATGTGCGTGCGCAAACTGCCTGAGCTTTGAGCGCCTCAACGTTCCAGCTCGGCGACATTTCATATGGAAGCACGCCCTTTACATAGTCGTCCATAGATACAACGCTTACGACCGTAACATCGTCGCCGGTCATGCGTTTGAATTCCAGCCCGCCATGGTAATACAGCGTCCCTGTTTTAATATAGGAAGGATCAGAACCATCCTTTTGAATCGGCTTTGCCGCCGGCCAGTATGAATCGGAACTGAATTCAAAAATAGTGACATAATTGTTCATATCAATAACAGTAAGCAGGTTTTTAATATTTCCAACACCGTTTACCGCTGCTCCAATAGCGTTTCCAACATCGGCTGCTTTGGAATTCGCATCATCAAGAGAAGCGAACTCACCAATCCTTACGCCAAATGTTCCATTATTATAATAAGGAAAGACAGTTAAATTAAGCCCAGCCGCCGACAGCTTGTCTGAAACATTCGAAACATAGCTTTCCGTCTCGTCTAATGTCCCGAATGTGGCATCCGGTGAAAGGTGGAACGATCCGACAAAATGGCTGCCGTCAGAACTGCTTGTACTGACCGTATTCCCGCTGATATATACATTTTTATCTTTTGCAAAGGTAATAAAATGATCTGATGTTGTATATATATTTACAAAGTTATCACTTGAGTCGTAATATCCAATATAAAAGCCGTTTGCCGCATATGCATTACCGGCGGCAGTGGCGTTTGTGCCGAACTTTAACCCGACTCTGACGACTCTGTATTTAGAATAGTCGGCAGCGCTGACATTATGTAATAAAACCCTCTGAAAAAAGGTAAATGTAAGTATAAATGCTGCACATCCGAATATACTGACCAAAGATAACAAATTTTTATTCGATTTGCGGTAGAGATTCATCGTATCCTCCCAATACAAACTATTTGACACGGCAGCTATTAAATGTTAATATAATGAATAAGTAATTTAAAACGTATGATAGAGGTCGCAGGTTTAAATAGTAAGCACGTTCAGGTTTTCCGCAAGCCGTTGACGCATGCCGAAAGGTAAAACTGCCGAAGCGGGGCGCTTGCGGGATGCTCCCCTGCTGGGTCAGCAGATAACATCCGCTGAACTGTCATCTTAAAAAGATGGAGAACTATCTGCGCGTGATATAATTTCATGGTTTCTATCTATGTTATTATAGTACACATGCAGCCGGTTTTTCAACCGGTTTTTTTATTACGTAAACTGTCATTTGTATATGGAGGAAGTAAAGATGAAAAAGTATAATGTTGGCATCATCGGATGTACTGGTATGGTGGGACAGCGTTTCATCACCATTCTTTCGGGACATCCGTGGTTTGAAATCAAGGTTCTTGCCGCAAGCGCTCGCTCTGCCGGCAAGCCATATGAAGAAGCTGTAGCAGGTCGCTGGGCAATGACGACCGCCATGCCCGAAGAAATAAAGAAACTTATTGTTATGGACGCTACCGCAGACATGGAAAAAATCGCAGGCGCTGTTGATTTCGTATTCTGCGCTGTAGATATGCCTAAAGATGAGATAAAGAAGCTTGAAACTGCATACGCAAAGCTTGAGTGTCCTGTTATTTCAAACAACTCCGCAAACAGAAAGGCCCCTGATGTTCCTATGATCATCCCTGAGGTCAATCCTGAGCATGCCGAGATCATTAACGCACAGAGAAAACGTCTTGGCACAAAGGTCGGTTTCGTTGCGGTAAAATCAAACTGCTCGCTTCAGAGCTATGTACCGGCACTCTTCCCTCTGTCCAAATTTGGTCTTGAAAAAGCCCTCGTCTGCACATATCAGGCTATATCTGGTGCCGGAAAAACATTTGAGCGCTGGCCTGAAATGATTGACAATGTCATCCCATTCATTGGCGGCGAAGAGGAAAAGTCCGAGCAGGAACCTCTCAAGATCTTCGGTCATATCGAAGGGGATAAGATTGTTGATGCTGAAAGCCCTGCAATCACAGCCCAGTGCATCCGCGTTCCGGTTTCGGACGGTCATATGGCTGCTGTTTTCGTATCATTTAAAAATAAGCCTTCGCTTGATGAAATAAAGAAAATTTGGGTTGAGTTCAAAGGTCGTCCGCAGGAACTCTCCCTTCCCTCCGCACCGAAGCAGTTTCTTGCCTATTTTGAAGATGATAACCGTCCTCAGACAGGGCTTGACAGGATGCGTGAAAACGGCATGGGCATTTCAATCGGCAGGCTTCGCCCCGACACACAGTATGATATCAAATTTGTATGTATTTCGCATAACACACTTCGAGGCGCAGCTGGCGGCGCAGTCCTGATGGCAGAGCTTCTCTGTGCCGAAGGGTATATCCCGCACAAACAGTAACAGGACGAATATACTAAAACTGAGGAAGTCTTTATTCTGTTTTCTAAAACGGAGGCCATAAAATGAAGAAACCATTAGTATTTACAGGTTCGGGTGTCGCAATTATCACACCCTTTAATGAGGATCTTTCAATAAATTACAATAAACTTGCCGAACTCATAGATCTTCAGATTGACGGAGGTACAGACGCTATCGTTATCTGCGGAACGACCGGTGAATCGGCAACCATGACTGAAGAAGAGCATATGAACTGCATCGAGTTTGCCGTCAAGCATGTGAACGGGCGCATCCCGATCATCGCAGGGGCTGGCAGCAACGATACGAGAACGGCAATCACCATTTCACAGCACGCGGAAAAGGCGGGTGCCGATGCGCTGCTTATTGTAACACCATATTACAATAAAGCTACACAATCCGGCCTTGTGAAGCACTATAAAATGATAGCTGAAAGCGTAAAGCTTCCTATTATTACATACAACGTGCCTTCAAGAACCGGAACTAACATACAGCCTGAGACTTATCTCGAGCTTTCTAAGATCCCGAACATTGTTGCAACAAAAGAGGCAAACGGCAATATTTCCGACATTGCAAGAACGGCCGCTCTCTGCGGTGACGATCTTTATATCTATTCTGGAAACGACGATCAGATCGTTCCGATTTTATCGCTTGGCGGCAAGGGCGTTATTTCAGTTTTATCGAATGTTGTTCCCCGCGAAACGCATAATATATGTGAGTATTACTTTAACGGAAAGGTCAAAGAGAGCGCGGCGCTTCAGCTCAAAATGATGAAGCTTATCGGCGCTTTGTTCTGTGAAGTAAATCCGATTCCCGTAAAAGCGGCAATGAAGCTTTTGGGGCATGAGGTTGGAACGCTTCGTCCCCCGCTTTTCGATATTTCTGAAAAAGGGCTTAATAGTCTTACCTCCGCAATGAAAGAGCTTTCACTTATATAAATATACCGCTATCTGAAAGGATGTTTAAAAAAGCATGGTACGCATTTTGCTCTCAGGCGCACTTGGCAAAATGGGGCGGACTGTTGCCGCCTGTGTAGAAGAAGATGAAAACTGTTCTATCGTCGCTGGGCTCGATAGGTTTGAAGATATAGCCGGTTCTTTCCCCGTCTATTCATCTGCTGATAAAATAACGGAAGCGGCTGACGTAATAATTGATTTTTCACACCCTTCCGCCCTGCCGGCTGTCTTAGACTATGCTGTTAGTAAAAAGATACCCGCGGTCATTGCAACCACGGGTCTTTCTCAGTTTGATATGGATAAGGTCAGCGAGGCATCTAAGATTGTGCCTATATTCAGATCTGCCAATATGTCACTCGGAATCAATCTTCTTTTAAACCTTGTTTCTAAAGCGGCGGCTGTTCTTCAAAACGGTTTTGATATAGAAGTCATCGAAAAACACCATAATCAAAAGCTCGACGCCCCCAGCGGTACGGCGCTGATGATAACAGACGCTATTTCGAAATCGCTCGATTACGCCCCTCATTATATGTATGACCGCCATTCACGCAGGGCTAAAAGGGAAAAAACCGAAATTGGTATACATTCCATCCGCGCGGGAAATATAACCGGTGAACACGAAGTTTTATTTGCAAGCGCCGAAGAAATGATTGAAATCAAACATACCGCTGTCTCCAAAGGCGTTTTTGCTTCCGGCGCTATCAATGCGGCAAAGTTTCTGGTTGGCAAACAAAGCGGAATTTATTCAATGACCGATCTCGTGAACGAGATGAAATAGGATTATTCTTTTTTAATATTATGTCGCTTTATGCGGCGGTGAGGAGCATTTTTATGAACAACTGTATTGACCGCATCATACTGCGTGATGACATGACGCTGCTTACTGTAAGCGGTTTTCCTGCTAACACCTCCGATATGGCTCAGTTTTTTGCCGAGATATCTTCAAAAAAAGTGAATCTTGACATGATCTCTCAAACTGCACCTTACGGCGGCGTAATCAGCATTTCAATCACCTTTTCCGATGAACAGCTTCCCGAAATTTTGACTGTCATAAGCTCCCTCA
The DNA here is from genome assembly GCA_030705925.1 of Bacillota bacterium. Lineage (NCBI taxonomy): Bacteria > Bacillati > Bacillota > Bacillota bacterium. The sequence goes on along the minus strand of JAUZPM010000029.1, from coordinate 6,509 downwards.
AAGGTCTTTATCCGAACATCCGGACTGATATATCTTCTGCAAACAGAAAATTACTGTTTTATGGCGAGGCAATGCGTGACACGCCGGGAGTAACCGCATATATATTTTCAGTTCTAAATAAGATCGGCTGCGAGATCAAAATGATAACCACATCAGATATTGAAGTATCACTGCTAACCGAAAGCCACAGCGGTGATGATATGATAAAGCGCCTCGAAGACATTACAGGGATAAGCGTCACGAAATAGACACAGTAAAGTGTTGACATTTCCTAATTACGTGTTATAATTTAGCAGTATTCTATATTTATCAATTGAACTCACAATTTTGTAATTCATTGACTTATGATTACAAAAATTGTGAGTTTTTGATTTTTTAATGGATATAATATACTTGGAGGTGCATTAAATGAATTCTGGCACAGTAAAATGGTTCAACGCGGAGAAAGGTTTTGGTTTCATTTCCAGCAACGAAGGTGGAGACGATGTATTTGTCCACTTTTCTGCAATTGTTTCTAACGGATATAAGTCGCTGAGTGAAGGTCAGAAAGTAACTTACGATGTTGAAAAAGATCCACGCAATGGTAAGATTAAAGCTTCTAACGTTAATGTCGTAAAATAAATAAACAAAGCTGAATCATTACATTTGAACTGGATGCAAAAAGAGACGCAAAAGCGTCTCTTTTTTAATAATGATTAGTTAGGAGGAAAAGCGGCAAGGAGGCACATGTCTATGTAAACGTACTTTCCCATATCAAATGGGCTGACCGATGTGCACAGTATGCCGCTTTACAATGCTATTTTATATAATTCGTCAGCGCGTTCAATAGCGTGCCGTTCTTATTCTGCGACAGCTCCCATACCGTTGCGCCGGCAAGACCATTATTTATTACATACTGTGCTTTTTCAGACATTGACAGTTCATCGTCATAGGATATGAATGTCGATCCGTTAAACAGCCACGGAACCTTTGCGTCAGTGTGGACATGTTTTATGTATGCGGGGTTGCTTAAATAACCTGAAACGATGCTGTCAAAAGTTATAGATTTTCCGCTTGTGAAGGTTTTGTAAAGACCATAATTGCTGTTTGGAACACCGCTGTAGATATATCCGTAAAAAGGAACGCCCAAAACGATCTTGGAAGCTGGAAAGCCCTTAGAAGTCCACGCTTTTACCGAAGCGTCAACACTCCATTTATACTGAGGCGATGTTTCAGTCGGATTGTAAAGCGGAGCATTGAAATCGGTGTATGTATCCCAGGAACCATGGATGTCATAAGTCATTATATTAGCATAATCAACGTAATTCTGGATAAGGCTTAGTTCGGTGTTATTGGTGTAAAAGCTTCCTGCACCACCCGCGATTGAAAGAATATATTTCTGTCCGTCAGCTTGTCCCTGTGCGTCGAGCTTTTCCCTTAGTTTTTGAAGCAGCAGCGTAAAATTCGTTTTATCTTCCGGCCTTGATACGTTTGTTGAAAGTCCGCCGCCAACAGGATATTCCCAATCGATGTCCACCCCATTAAAACCATACTGTTTTATGAAAGCCACGACGCTGTCGGCAAATGCTGTTCTGCTTGCGTCTGTAAGCGCAACATCAGAGAACTTGCCAGACCAACTCCATCCGCCGACCGAAATGATCGTTTTAAGATTAGGATATGTCTTTTTGAGTTGGTTCAGATTACTGAAATTAGTTGGATCGATACTTGGATCGCCCATCGTTATTTTCAGGTCGCTTCCGATGTTTGCAAAAGCATAATTGACGTGTGTAAGCTTTGATGCCGGAATGCTCAACGGAGTATAACCGCTGTAAGCAGACCAGCTTGCATAATATCCCGACATGATCTTTGCCGATGACGGAGTTGGAGTGGGTGTAGGTGTCGGGGTTGGGGTCGGCGCAGTTGTAGTAACCGTCAGCACATTGCTTGAGGCCGATATGTTCCCCGTGTAATCCTTAGCTTTGACATAAAAAGTATATGTAGTTCCGGCTGTAAGCCCGGATGCTGTATAGCTTAAAGCAGTAACGGCTGTTATATAAGAGGAATTTTTATAGATAAGATAAGAAGCGACGCCTTTATTATCAGATGATGCCGACCATTTCATTGAAACAGAGGTCTGTGATACTGATGTCGATGCAAGATTCTGCGGTGCTGTGGGAGGCTGTGAATCAACTGGTTTTTTCGCATCCGCCGTCATACTGTACCCCGGGACGAGTAAGATCGCCAAAACCAAACAAATAAACAACCTAAGCGGAACCAGTCTGCGCAGCCTGCACATAAGCATCATATCATATTCCCCTTTTTTATTTAATAATACCATAATTGTATATTAAATCAATAGGAAAATACTGCCTCTGTTTTTACTCCAAACTGTCGCAAACTATACTGTTTACAAGTGTTTCAATGGAACTTTTCCTTCCATCGTCAAGCTCTTTGATATACTCCAAATAATACCTCTGCCAATCTCTTTCGGCAGTGCTGTTAACTTTTTCTATAAATGCATCAGTCAGCTTAACACCGCCAGCCCTAAGCTGTTCAAAAAACACATTTGTGCCGAGAAGAGCAAGTTCGGTGTCGTCAAACGTCTTAAAAAGCATATTAAATTCACTGTCGAAAAAGCAGTCTGCCTCAAGCACATCGATAAGATCTTTTATACTATGGATTTTATCCCGAATTATGCCTATGACTTCATCTATATCTTCGCATTCTTCTATCTTAGCTAAAACCTGGATAAATTCGGCGTCTTCAAGCGGAACGCCATCTTTGAAAACAGCTTTTCCGCGGTTTTGGTCATCCCCTTCTATAATTACGAGATTTTCGGCGTTCCCGTTTCCGACTGCAAATATCAGCCTATCAGCATACTGATGCTGATACCTTTCCATTAATTTTATAAGTCTATCGTCTCTAATTTTAAGCACTGTAGTTATCTTTCTCACAGCAGCGCTTAAAATCAGCTTAATCATTTTCTGGTCTTTGCCCGAAAGCCTTTTTACCGTTTTTTCAAACCCATCTGCAGTAACGGTAAAGTCCATGTTTTTGTTGCCGGCAAGCACAGAAAATATCAGCTGATCCGCTAGTATGATAAACAGGTTTAGTGGCGAATTCACAACGTCCAATTTATACTTTTTTTGATACCCGTAAAGCACCTTTGAAATTAGCTTGTGGCTAAAAAGCCGGCAAAATTCGGTTTCAATTTTAAGCTGCTCGAGGTATTTATATATATAAAATACGCCCTCATCACGTATTTCGTCGAACACGAGCGGATAATCAATGCTGCATACCGAGTCAGTAGCCCCAAACTCTATATCATAATTTTTTAAAAATTCAGGGATTGCTTCATCTATCAGATCATTGTATGGCGCAAGCGGAACCACCAGCTTATTTTCCGAGATCTCTTTAAATAAGCTTTTTACTTTATCAAAACAATCCTTGATTTCTAAAATGCCTTTTTCATAGATATCATTAATATTCTCAGCGCATAGTACGGAATATAAGTCGCATTCACCACCGAGGCTGTTTAAGTATGCATCGACAGTATAATAAACAGAGCAGAGTATCAATGAGGCGGTTTCGTCTTTAACAGAGCTTGAGTCGCCGCATGTGTATTTTTTTATAAGCTTTGAAACAATTGAAGCAATGCCGGCATTAAGTCTTTGGAAGGTGTCAGCATCTATCCCCCCTGTCCTGAACCCCTCCTGCACAGCTGTCAGGAAAGGATTTTTGCGGATTTCTTTTCTTTTTAAAACAGGTTTTTCGTCTAATCGTCTAAGTTCCAAAATTCTTCATCCCTTCTCGGCTCTATATCATCAAGCTTTTTCTTTTCCTTATAATTTTTTATTATGCACTCGGCGCCCTTGCCCATCAAAAGCTCGGCAGACCCTCGGCACACCTCGTTAAAATACACAGTGATAGCAGATATTATATCCTCGTCAGGAATCTGGTCGGACGTCAAATTTTTAATGAAATGGAACACATCATAGGCATCTGCAACAGTTTCAACAAGGGTGTCCTGCGTTATATACGGGGAATCAGAAAGCTTTTTAATAAGCTCTTTTGACACGGTCATATCGAGTTCAACTCTGCCTAAATTTTTCAGCGTCTTATCCCGCAGATCCACAATATCCTCAGCATCACCTTGTGTAAGGCTAAGCCCGTGCTCCCTAAGTTCAATGTTCAGTGATGTAAGCTCTGTGATTTCTCCCTTTTTTAATGCTGTTTTTAAAGGGCTAAATAGTGCCTCGTTTTTCATAACATTGTCTCCCCTCAAAAATATTTTTAAAAAAGATATTGACATTATTATCGATTTGTGATATGATAATTTAATACAATATAATTGTCTAAACATATTATAACATATTTCAAATTAAATGCAATAGGGTTGCTTAAAATAGCAGCCCTATTATTATATAAAGAGGCGATAATATGGAATTTGAATTAAGGAAATGGCTTGACGCTGACGCCAAAAGCGTTCAAAAGTATGCAAATAACAAAAAGATAGCCGATAACCTTCGAAATTCTTTCCCCTATCCGTATACTCTGAAAGATGCAGCCGAGTATATTGAAAGCTTCTCTAAATCCGAAGAAAAAAGCTTCTGCCGCGCAATATCAGTCGAAGGCGAAGCTGTCGGAAGCGTAGGCATATTCTTAAAAGACGACGTCTACTGTAAAAGTGCAGAGATCGGCTACTGGCTTGCAGAGCCGTTTTGGGGAAACGGAATAATGAGCGAGGCTGTAAAGCGCATCTGTAATGCTGCATTTGAAACTTACGATATTGTTCGCATCTTTGCCGAGCCTTACGCTTATAACAATGGTTCGAGGCGTGTCCTTGAAAAAGCCGGTTTTACTCTTGAGGGCATTTTGAAAAAAAGCGTCTTCAAAAACGATAAAATTTTCGATTCCTGCATATATGCGCTTGTAAAACAATAAATTTACAACCAAAAAATGCGCCTTAGAGATTTGAAATCTAAGGCGCATTTTTTATTATTTGTAAAGTTAGACTTTTTTTATTGTCACATTGACAGTTTCTTTTTAATTATATCCTGATAATTAAATGGAAGCTCATAACTTTTAATATGCTCGAACTGTTCAATGGTTATTTGGCCAAGATCTATTCCTAACGTTATACGGTCGGCGCCAACGCTCAGATGAGGGCCGACATACGGCTGAGCTTCCAGCTGAACTGTATAAGAATAATTTTTGCCCGGTGTCTTTTCTATTTTTAAAAATTTGTAAGACCAGGGATCTTCGCCAGGAAGATAGGTCAAATACTGGCTATAGTAATCCTGTATCGCCTTTTCGACGTATGGGTAGATCATTGTGATAAAAATGTTTTTATATAATTCCTCTTTAGTTGCGGCTGTATCGTTTTGACTGTTTACGCAGGGAACCTCGGCTGCATATGAAGTATTGCCGAATACAAGAATAAATGATAAAGTCATTACAATAATTTTTTTCATATCAAACCTCGTAAAAAAATCTTCATTATTATTATGAACAAAATTAAAATAAAAAGATGCCTAAGCGTAACGGCATCTTTTGCATCTTTTAAATTATTTGTGTTCAATAAACTGTATTTCGTATCCGTCCGGATCTTTTACAAAGAAAAATCTGATATGCGCCGACGGTGAAATTGGTCCTTTTAAAATGTTGATATTATAACTTCTTAAAGTCTCGGCAACTTTATCTAGTGCCTCGCCTTCAAAACCTATTGAAACCCCTTCACCTTTATTTGATGCAGTAAAATTTTTATTGCAAATAAGTTCGATTTTCGGTTTATCCGCTTCGCCAAGCATTGCAATCTCAGATTCATTTCCAGCGGGAAAGCGGCTGAAAAGTTCAAGCCCGACAATATCCCTATAAAATTTTAACGATTCCTCTAAATCTGTGACATTAAGTGTCACCCAGCACATTTTCATTGTTGTACCCCTTCAAATATCTTTATAATTATTTTGCCCGATAATTTAAAATTTACTTATTTTCCATCAGTTTGAAAAATGCATCGACAATATCCGGGTCGAACTGCGTCCCTGAACATCTTTTTATCTCGGCTAGTGCTTCGGCACTTGATTTCGCTTTATGGTAAGAGCGATCACTTGTAATAGCCTCGTATGCATCAGCTACAGCAAGTATCCTTGAAAATAGAGGAATATCTTTACCAATAATTCTATTTGGATAACCGTTGCCGTCCCATCTTTCGTGGTGTGCAAGCACATATTCAGAAAGATAAGAAAGTTCTGGAGAAGCCGATATAATATGATAACCTGTTTCAGAATGTCGTTTTATTACGTCATACTCTTCACTTGTGAGTTTCTCAGTTTTCCCTATTATATTATCATCGATTGAAATTTTCCCTATATCATGAATCATGCCAAGAAGTGCAAGATCAGTAGTGCGGGCTCTCGATAATCCCATTGCATGTCCGATCAATTTACATAGCTCCCCTACTCTGATCGAATGATTTTCCTCTCGGCTGTCTTTTTGAAAAAGCGTTTTTAAAATTGCGTTAACAGTAT
>JAUZPM010000028.1 GCA_030705925.1 Bacillota bacterium | reverse complement strand
GCTTACTCTAAATGTTATAACATTATCTGTTTTTCTTCCGCTTCTTATTACCTTATTATCTTTCTATTTCCGAGGGAATAAAACGGTTTATATAAGGCACTATGATTCTGCAGTTTTTTCGGGATTAAGGGCACTGCTGCTAAGACTTTTTTTACAGTTTTCATTTTATCTTTATAATGCGATCCTTTCTTTGGATGCCGTGATTCGGGCTTTATGGCGTATGTGTATTAGCAAAAAACGCCTGCTGTCGTGGGTTACAGCAGAACAAAGCGAAAGTTTGAACAAAAGCAGCCTTTGGTATTACGTTAAAAAGATGTTTCCCAGCACTGTTGTGGCGCTGCTAATGTTTGTTCTGACATGGAGCTGGTTTGGAATATGTGTTTATTCTTTATGGGCGCTTTCTTTTGTTGTTGCCTATATAACAGGAAAAGAATCGCCTAAAGAAGAATTGAAACTATCGGAAGATAATCGTGAATTTATAAGAAAAGAAGCGCAAAAGCAGTGGCAGTATTTTGTGGATTTTTGTAATGAGGATAATAATTTCCTGCCTCCGGACAATTTTCAGGAGACTCCTCTCGGTGTTGTTGCACAGCGCACCTCGCCGACTAATATCGGTCTTGCTATGCTCTGTACGCTTAGCGCGCGCGATTTTGGTTTTATAACATCAATTGAATTATACGAGCGTCTTAGTAAAATGGTAAAATCGATTGAGAAAATGGACAAATGGAATGGACATTTTTATAATTGGTATTCAACGGTCGATTTGTCTTTGATGCGTCCGGCTTATGTTTCAACAGTTGACAGCGGAAATTTTGTTGCAGCGGCAAATACGCTTTGTGAAGGATTAAAAGAGTTTGTTGTTGAAGAACAGCGCCTTTGGGATATTATAAGCAGGCTTAAGGCACTTGTTAATCATATGAATTTCGATGTGTTTTTAAATAAAAAGAATAACCTGTTTTATATCGGATATGATGCTGAAAGAGATTCCTTTGGTGAAAACTGCTATGATATGCTGATGAGCGAAGCCCGAATTACGAGTTATATCGCAGTTTGCACAAAGCAGATTCCGCTTAAGCACTGGTTCAATCTTGCAAGAACGCTTGCCAGTAAAAACGGATATGTCGGCATAACTTCATGGACTGGAACGATGTTCGAATACTTTATGCCTCAAATATTTCTTCCAAGCTTCAGCAGTTCATTAATTTATGAGAGTTTGAAGTTTGCTTTGGCATGCCAGAAAGAAAGAGCAGCACGGAGGGGTGTACCGTGGGGAATCTCAGAAAGCGGATTCTACTCCTTTGATTTAGCTTTGAACTATCAGTATAAAGCATTCGGAGTACAGAAACTTGGCCTAAAAATGGGCCTTGACAAGGAACTGGTCATATCTCCTTACTCAACTTTCCTTGCGCTTTGCTTAGCACCTAAAGATGCAATAGAAAATTTGAAAAAACTATCGAACCTCGGCATGAGTGGGAAGTATGGTTTTTACGAAGCAATAGATTTTACTAATCCAAAAACAGAAAACAGTGCCATTGTTAAAAGTTATATGGCTCACCATGAAGGAATGAGCCTTCTTATGTGCACTAACGCCGCATTCGGTAATATCGTACAAAAGCGATTTTTGAAGAACAAGGAATATGAAAGCGGCGTCGAGCTTTTACAGGAAAAACTGCCAGAATATGCGATAATTCACGATAATCTTCGTAAATATGATAATATTCCCGCTCACAACCGTTATCGCTCACAGAATGAGACGGTCACGACTCAAAGCTATTCTCTTCGTAATATGAAGGGATATTTGCTTGCCAATGATGAGTATATGGCGCTTGAAACGGACAGCGGTTTAAACTTTTCTAAATATCGCAAGTTGCTGACAGCGCGTTTTTCACCGAGACAGAAAGGCAATCCAAAGGGAAAATTCATTTTAATAAAAGAAAATAACAGCGGGTTGATATATGGCGCAGCTCCCGCACCGTTATATCGCCAGGACATCCAGTATGAAACTGAGTTTTCTGACGGAAACGTAGTTCATAGTGCAATATCTGACAATGTAAAAGTAAAAACTGTTACAGCTGTTGATGCGATACTCCCACTGGAATTCAAGGAACTTACCTTACGTAATAAAAAGAAAAATAAAGATAAGATTGAATTGCTGTTTTATCTCGAGCCGGTTTTAAGCCGATACCGCGATGATCTTGCGCATCCGTTATTCAGCAGCCTGTTTATTGAATCGTTCGCGGATACGGATAAGCATACGATATATTTCAGACGCCGTCCGCGTGATACGAAAAAAGATGAACTGTGGTTTGCTGTGATGACAGATGGCGAATTTGAAGAATTTTCTTTTGAGACGTTTAAAGATAAACTTGTTGGAAGACTTGAAACGGCTAAGGATTTATGGATGTTGTTTGACCGGCCGTTTAACGGAAATATAGGAGCTGCTATAGATCCTGTTTTAGCAATAAGAATGTCTGTCGATCTGCCTGCAGGGGAACTGCGCCATATCAGATTCATAATGACAGCGGGCACAAGCAAACAGCAGTGTGACGATTCTTTAGCCCGTGGCGCAACTGAAGAGACAAATGAGATAATAAAACATTCTAAAGGATATACACGCAGCCGAAAGGTGCTTTGTAAAATAGAAGAAGAGGAAGAGATGCTATTATATTGTCTTCTTCCGCTTTTGAACTTTGAACGTTATGATAGACAAGAGATAATAAATAAAAATATTCTGGGTCAGCAAAACCTTTGGAAATACGGCATTTCCGGTGATCTTCCTATTATATCGCTGTTTTTAAATGATGCTGAACAGGCAAAAAAAGCAATAAAATATCTGCATGTTCATCGTTATCTTGCTCAGCGGAACATGAATTTTGACTTGCTTTTTGTTTTTGAAGAGGGCGGTGATTATCACAGACCTATCTTCAGCGCAGTAAAAGATATAATCAAGGATGAAACAGATTCTGCGTACCTGTCCGCACTGGGTGGGATACATCTTGTAAACCTGCCTGTAAATGATCCTTGCGATAAGAATCTTATACTTGCTGCTTCCGTTTATGTTGAAGATCTGTCAGTCATCGGGGCAAGGACAGACCCATCCGGCGGAGATGACGGAACGACCGCTGAGGTGACAAAGACGGCGCCTCTGCTTGAGGGAAGTCTTGTAGAACTTGATTCAGACAAAGTAGTAGTGCACAATACCGGCCTTTCACATAGACCGTGGGGCGTTCTGCTCGCTAACCGCAGATTCGGCACTTTCATGTCTGACAGAGCGATGAACTTCACATTTGATTTAAATGCCCGTGAGTTTAAGCTCTCATCATGGACAAACGACCTATTTGCAGAAGCCGGAGAGAATTTATATCTTGAGGCAGAGGGCAAGCTTTATAATCTGATTGCAATAAGCTCTACCTTTGAATTTTCAAAATCAAAGGCAGTTTATCACTTTAATATTGGTGATATTTCAGGTATAGTACAGGTGACTGTTTCGGATAAGTATGCCTGTAAAATAGTTGAGATGTCTATGACAGGCAAGGGAAAAATTAAGCTCGTCTATGAATATGATGCAGTGCTTGGAGTGGACAAGAGAACGGCAAAATATATCACCTGTATCAGCGGTAAAGATAATTTGTTTCTGAAAAATCCGTTCTCTGCTTATTTTTCAGCCTTTGAGGTTTTCCTGGTTTCGGACAGACAATTCAGGAATGCTTTTGAAGATGGCCTTTTTATTTGTGAATGTGATGTTGACCTGCCCGGAAATGCGACAGTAAAAACAAGATTTGCATTTGGAGCAGTCAGAAATGACGCTGAATATAATTTGTGCATAAAAGAAACACTGGGACTTGATTTTAACGAAAACAGCGACAAGCTTAAAAAGGAAATAGAAAATTGCGTAAGAAATATTCACATTAAGACACCAGACAGCAGGCTTGACTTTATAGTAAATGAGATTCTTTGCTATCAGACACTGCTTTCGAGAGTTTGGGGCAGGACAGGATTTTATCAGAATGGCGGAGCATTCGGCTATCGAGATCAGCTTCAGGATTTGTCAAACCTGGCGTTTATGTCACCAAGCCTTCTTTATCAGCATATATGCAGGTGTGCTCAGCATCAGTTCGTTGAGGGTGATGTCCAGCACTGGTGGCACAATTTGCCCACAAGCCCGGGAAAGGGGCATTTGGGAGTCAGAACAAGATATTCCGACGACATGCTGTGGCTTGTTTATGCTGTATGTGAGTATATTAATGCAACGGGTGATTTATCGATCCTAGACAGAGAGATTGAGTATATCACAGGTAAAAAACTTGATGATAAGGAAGACGAATACTGTGGCATCCCAGACATGTCCGGAGTAAAGGAAAATATATATTCCCATTGCCTAAAGTCTATCTATGGAGCTGGAAAGGTCGGACCAAACGGGATACTTTTGATACGCGGCGGAGACTGGAATGACAGCATGAACAAGGTTGGTGACGAAAACAGCGGAGAAAGCACTTGGCTGTCATGGTTCTTTGCAGGCGTCTGCACGAGATTTGCTAAATTTGCGGAACTGCGTGGCGATCATAAGACTGCCGGAGAACTCAGAGAATTTGCAGCGTCAATACTAATGAATATTGAAAAGAACTGTTATGACGGTGAGTGGTATCTGAGAGGGTTCCATAAAAATGGCTCAAAAATAGGCTCAAAAGGTGATGAAGAGTGTGAAATCGATCTGATTTCACAAAGTTTTGCAGCTATTACTTCTGACAGTATGATGGAACGAAAAAAATCAGCGATGAACGCAGTCTATGAACGGCTTTTTGATAAAGATTCCAATATACTGAAACTATTTACCCCTCCTTTTGTAAACGGGGAAAGGGAAGTGGGATATATTCGTGGATATGTTGCGGGCATCCGTGAAAATGGCGGTCAGTATACACATGCCGCAGCGTGGGGGGCAATAGCGTTTTTCTGTCTTGGCGATGCAGAGCGGGGCATGGAAGTGCTTAAAGCATTGAATCCGCTGAACAGAATGGATAGTATGGAGGAAATAAAAAAGTACGGGTGTGAACCATATGTTATCGCGGGTGACGTTTATACCAATCCGGATCAGTATGGACGTGGCGGTTGGACATGGTATACAGGTGCTTCCGGATGGGTTCTAAGGGCTGTTTACGCATATCTTCTCGGAATAAAGTTTGAAATAGGGAAATTATTAATACGTCCCTGCGTCCCGAAAAACTGGAACGAATTCCAAGTTGATTTCTATACTCAAGACACCGATGTTCACATTGACGCGAGACGTGCGGCGGCAGGAGAGGAAGAGGGCAGTTATATAAACGGAGCACGGATTGAAGAGCCGATCGCTCTGCCTGGAGGCAAACTGCATATAACAGTTCTATTTTAAAAAATTATTTGCATAAGGATATTTTGGTGGTATAATTTCACTTTAGAGGTGATTAAATGAAAGACATTGAGAGAATTCAGATCGGTAACGGCATTGCTTTAAATATATTAAGGACTCAGCGTTTTAAAACCAACGTTTTTACTATCGGATTCCAGCAGGAACTCAACAGGGAAAAAGCCTCGTTAAACGCGCTGCTCTGCCGGGTTTTGCTTCAGGGAAGCGAGAAATATCCCGATATGGAAGCACTGGGAAACAGACTTGCAGATCTATATGGCGCATCGCTTAATCCTTATAATGTCAAGAGGGGCGACATTCAAGAGTTTGGCATTTCTGCCTCTTTTATAGCAAATAAATTTGCGCTAAAAAATGAAAACGTATTATCGGATACTGTCGATACTATGCTTGAAGTTTTAATGAATCCGCTGCTTATTGATGGAGCGTTCAAAAACGAATTTTGTGAAACAGAAAAGCAAAACCAAATAAGTTTTATAAAAGCTGAGATCGATAACAAGGTTTCATATGCCCGAAATCGCTGCATTGAACTAATGTGCAAGGATGAGGTATACGGCATATCTGAAAAGGGAGAAATTGACACCGTTCGTGCGATAAAGCCGCAGGAATTATATAAACAGTATGAGACATTGCTTGAGGGCGCCAATATCGAGATGTATTATGTTGGTTCTGATGATATGTCGGCAGTTGTAGATAAACTTAAAACCAGATTTTTGATGATAGAAAGAAATGTTACAGCGCCTCTTCCGAGAACTGCTTTATACGTGGGCGGAGTTTTAAAAGAGCATGTGGAATCAATGGACGTAAACCAGGGAAAACTGACGCTTGGATTCAGGACGGGCATTTCAAGAAGCGATCATAAATACCCTGCACTTACGCTTATGAATTCAATCTTTGGGCTTACGCCTACCAGTAAACTGTTCTTGAATGTTCGTGAAAAACTTTCGTTATGTTACTACTGCAGATCTGACGTAATAGCCCAGAAGGGAATTTTGCTTGTCTCATCGGGAATAGAAACTGAGAATAAGGAAAGAGCGCTCGCCGAAATATTACTGCAGCTTGATAATATAAAAAAGGGCGATGTTACAGAAAATGAGATTGAAGTTGCACGAAAAGCTTTGATTTCAGGTATCAGAAGCAGTTTTGACAATCCGGCTGCTATGATACATTGGTATGCTAATGAAATAATTTCAGGAACGGACAGCGATCCAGAAGATTTCATTGAATCCTTGATTCAGGTCAAAAAAGAAGAAGTTATAAGGGCAGCCGGGGATGTTATGCTTGATACTGTATTCTTCTTAAAAGGCAGCGGAAAGGAGAACTCTTAATGGAATTTAAAATGATTGAAGATAAGCGTCTCTCAGAGAAGCTCCTATATGCCAAACATGAAACAGGTCTTAATATTTTTATCTGTCCCAAGCCTGAACTCAGCAAGACTTATGCTATGTTCGGAACAAAATACGGTTCTATAGACAGAACGTTTAAAACTGAGGAAGATGCGGATTTCGTAACTGTCCCTGACGGAATTGCACATTTTTTAGAGCATAAAATGTTTGAAAATGAAACCGGAGAAGATGTATTCGCACAGTTCGGGGATCTTGGAGCATCTGCGAATGCTTTCACCAGTTTTGACAAGACTGTTTATGAATTTTCCTGCACAGAAAATTTTGAGAAGTCACTTGAAGTCCTTCTCTTTTTTGTCCAGTCGCCATACTTTACTGCTGAAACTGTGCAGAAAGAACAGGGCATCATTGGACAGGAGATACGCATGTATGAAGACTCAGCGACATGGCGCGTATTTTTTAATCTGCTTGGAGCTATGTATAAAGAACATCCTGTAAATATAGACATTGCGGGAACAATAGACTCTATCTCTAAAATAAATGCCGATATTCTTTATAAATGCTATAATACGTTTTATACTCCTGCAAATATGGTGCTTTGCATATGCGGCAATGTCACAGAGGAGGAGGTATCACGTGCGGCAGATAAAAGCTTACGTGAAATCCCGTCCCCAAAGTTTGAACGCTCATATCCCAGCGAGGATAATTCTGTCGTTCAGCATGAGATCCGTCAGAAAATGTCTATATCGATCCCCTATTTCAATATAGGCATTAAAGACACCGATTTTAATCTATCACCCGGTGAAAGGGCTAAACGCGAGGCTGTAATGTCAGTGCTCCTTGATGCGTTTGCCGGGAATAATTCAAAATTATATAAAAAATTATACGAACAGGGACTTATAAACGATTCTTTTGGAAGCGAATATACACTTTCGGACAGTTTTGCCCATACGATATTCGGCGGAGAATCTAAAGATCCTGAGAAAGTTTTCTCTATAATCTGCGAAGAAATAGAATCCTTTAAAAACAACAAGGTCGATGTAAGAACATTTGAACGAAGCAAAAAAGCCGTATATGGTCGTAATATCGCTTCACTGGACAGAACAGACAGTATCGTATATATGATGATTTCGTCCTATTTCATGGATACGAATTTTATTGAAATGTTCTATGCATATGATAAAATAATGGTTGACGACTTAAACGAGATACTCGATAAATGGACGCCGGAAGTAATGAGTCTCTCAATTATTGACCCTCTGCACTAATTTTGACTTAAAGAATACTAAATAGGCTGGGGGCGTTTAACACGCCCTTAACCAAAGAACGGAGGACGTTTATGAACGGAAGCGGACCGATTTCTTTTCCGGGTCTCGGCATTGGCGATATGCATATCAGCAGAGTTGCGTTCAGTTTGTTTGGCCTTGACGTTTACTGGTATGGCATTATAATTGCACTTGGTTTTCTCCTTGGAGCGGTTGCATCCATGCGCCTTGCCAAAAAAGACGGTTTTAATCAGGATACTTTGATCGATGCTATTTTATGGGCAACGCCTTTTGCAATAATATGTGCAAGGCTTTACTATGTTGTTTTTAGACTTGATTTATATAATAACTTTATGGATGTCATTCGGTTTCGGGACGGAGGCATAGCAATATACGGAGCAGTCATTGGTGCGCTTGTTACAGGAATTATATTCTGCAAGATTCGTAAGGTCAGCTTATTGGAACTTTTGGATATTGCAATGCCTGGACTTCTTCTCGGACAAGCTATTGGAAGATGGGGCAATTTTGTGAATCAGGAGGCATTCGGCACAGAAACTTCGCTTCCGTGGCATATGCACATATATATTGACAGCGT
This sequence comes from Bacillota bacterium, assembly GCA_030705925.1. Lineage (NCBI taxonomy): Bacteria > Bacillati > Bacillota > Bacillota bacterium. The sequence goes on along the minus strand of JAUZPM010000028.1, from coordinate 16,453 downwards.
TCCTGCCGACGTTCATCCAACGTTTTTATACGAATCAATATGGAATCTTGTAGGCTTTCTGTTACTTATCTATCTATTTTCTCGCCGCAAATTTAAAGGTGAGACATTCCTTACTTATGTTGCATGGTATGGACTCGGAAGGATGTTTATTGAAGGGCTGCGTACTGACAGCCTTATGCTGACAAAGACCATTCGCGTTTCACAGGCACTTGCTTTTATATCTTTTATTGTAGCTGTCGTATTCATTTTCGTTTTAAGAAATCGTGCATCGAAAAAAGCCGCAGATTCATCAGCATATGAATCTCAGTTTGAGGCTAATGCGCCGGAAGAAGTGCCTGAAGCAGCAGAAGAAAATGGTGATATATCACAATCAGAGGCGGAAGAGATTAAAACTGTTGTTTCAGATGCTGGTAGTGATGATGTTCCGGTAAGTAAAGAAACTGAAACAGAAGAATCTTCAAGTAATTCTGAAATAATAAATTTAGATGGAGAAATTGAAAAAGAGGAGCAGTCACCTAATGGGAATAATAATTGACGGAAAAGTAGTTTCGGCGAAAGTCCGTGAAGAGGTCGCACAAACAGTCAGCGAAATGCGTGAAAAGGGCATCCAGCCCGGACTTGCTGTTGTTATCGTCGGAGAAGATCCATCTTCAAAAATTTATGTAAGAAACAAGAAAAAAGCCTGCGAAGCCGCAGGAATATATTCCGAAGTTCATGAGCTTCCTGAGGATACAAGTGAACAGGAACTTTTAAGTCTTGTCGAAAAATTGAACAATGATCCCCAAATAAACGGTATACTGGTACAGTCGCCGCTTCCACGGCATATCAATGAAGAAAATATTGTTGAACATATTGCTGTAAATAAAGACGTAGATGCATTTCATCCGGAAAACGTCGGAAAAATCATGCTTGGCAAACAGGAATTTTTGCCATGTACACCAGCCGGTGTTATGGAAATGCTGAAATATTATAATATAGACGTTGCAGGCAAAGAGTGCGTTGTGGTCGGAAGAAGCAATATTGTCGGAAAACCGCAGGCAATGCTTTTGCTGCAGCAAAACGGAACGGTCACAATTTGCCATTCTCGCACAAAAGACCTTGCAGAGGTCACCAGGCGGGCAGACATCCTTGTTGTAGCAATAGGGAAAAAGCATTTTATCACCGCTGACATGGTAAAGGAAGGTGCGGTGGTCATAGACGTCGGAATAAACCGCATGGAAGACGGAAAAATCAAGGGCGACGTAGATTTTGAAGCAGTCCAGCCTAAAGCATCATACATAACGCCGGTTCCGGGTGGCGTTGGATTAATGACAGTATCAATGCTTCTTAAAAATACTATAAAAGCCGCTGAAATGCAGGCAAAAAGCAATAATAATTCCTTAAAATAGGAAAAATCTTGACTTTTTATAGAATATCTGTTATACTTCTAAAGCCGCATATTCCAGGCTTAAAGACATTTTTATGTCTGCCTGTCGTAGCGAGTCTTATTATGAAAGAGAGGTGCTTTGTGTGTACGCTGTAATAGTTACAGGTGGCAAACAATACAAAGTACAGGAAGGCGACATTATTTACATTGAAAAGCTGAATGCAGAGGCAGACAGCGAGGTCGTTTTTGACAATGTACTGGCTTTATCAAACGATGACGGTTTGACATTCGGCGATCCGAGTGTTAACGGTGCGTCAGTTTCCGCTAAGGTTATAAAAAACGGAAAAGCTAAAAAGGTTACTATCATCAAATTTAAAGCAAAAAAGAATTACAGAAGAAAACAGGGTCATAGACAGCCCTATACTAAGGTTCAGATCGAAAAAATCAATGCTTAATGATCAGGCTTGAATTTTTTAAAGATTTCAGCGGTTTTTATCTGTCAGGACACAGCGGTTACGCATCAAATGGCAACGATATAATCTGCGCTGCGGTATCATCGGCGGCACAGCAAACCTTGATTGCGATTACCGAAGTTCGGGGTATAGATGCTAAAGTGTCAGTTGACAATGAAAATGCGGCTCTTTCGCTTATGATAAAGCCGGAAACGGCTAAAAGCGATAAGGAATTCGCTGCCGATGTGATCAGGGCCTTTAAAATACAGTGTGAATGTATTGACAGTGAATACCCCGGTTTTATGCAATTCTCAAATAATGGAGGTGTAAATGTCACATGATTAGAATAGGAATACAGTTTTTTGCACATAAAAAAGGTATGGGTTCTACCAGAAACGGCAGAGACTCAGAGTCAAAACGCCTTGGACTTAAAAAATCAGACGGACAGCACGTGCTTGCCGGCAATATCCTTGTTAAGCAAAGGGGAACAAAAATTCATCCTGGAAACAATGTTGGCAAGGGTTCTGACGACACGCTGTTTGCGCTTATCAACGGCGAAGTAAAATTCGAAAGATTAGACAAGGACAGAAAGAAAGTCAGTGTCTACGCTGTTGAACAATAAGACCTTAAAGCTTACAAGGCGGGTGAGCGGCGGATCTTTGGTCTGCTTCTTATCTGCCTTTTTCATTGTATTGGTGGTGGGAAAGTGTTTATAGATGTTGCAAAGATTTATGTAAAAGCTGGAAACGGTGGAAATGGTGCGGTAAGTTTTCATAGGGAAAAATATGTTGCTAACGGCGGTCCTGACGGCGGAGACGGCGGAACGGGCGGCAGCATTGTTTTTGTTGTAGATGATAATCTGAACACATTATTAGATTTTAAATACAAACGTAAATTTGTTGCTGAAAGCGGTGAAGGCGGGCAGGGCAAAAATTGCTTTGGAAAGAACGGAAAAGATGTAATAATAAAAGTTCCGCGCGGAACGCTTATTCGTGATGCGTCATCAAAAGCAATAATCTATGATATGTCAGAAAATGATACGCTTGTAATTGCTAAAGGCGGCAAGGGCGGTTTTGGCAACGCTAAATTCGCAACTCCGACCAGACAGGCGCCACGTTTTGCTAAAAGTGGAATGCCGGGAGAGGAGCGCGAAATCATTCTTGAACTGAAGCTCCTTGCCGATGTCGGGCTTATTGGATTCCCTAACGTAGGTAAATCGACATTTCTATCCATCGTAAGTGCTGCAAGACCTAAAATTGCAAACTATCACTTTACAACACTTTCGCCTCAGCTTGGGGTCGTCAAAGCTCCGGACGGTAATTCTTTTGTGGTTGCTGATATACCCGGACTCATTGAGGGAGCTGCTGAGGGACTTGGACTCGGACACGAGTTTTTGCGGCATGTTGAACGCTGCCGCATGCTTGTTCATATTGTCGATGTTTCGGGTGTTGAAGGGCGTGATCCTGTTGAGGATTATGAGAAAATCAATGCAGAACTAAAAAAATTCAGTGAAAGTCTTTCGACTTTGCAGCAGATCGTTGTCGGAAACAAAATGGATTTAATGACAGATGAAGAAAATATGGAAAGGCTAAAACAACGCGCTGAAAAAGACGGATATAAGTTTTATATTATATCAGCTGCCTCAAATCAAGGCGTAAAAGAGCTTGTGAATGAAGTATATCATATGCTTTCACAAATGCCTCCCGTAAAGCATTTCAAACCTGAAATCGATCTTCAGAAGGATTATGAAGATAAGGCTAACCACGATATTACGATTCGAAAAGAAAACGGCGTTTATGTCGTTGAAAGCGAATGGCTTCTTCGCGTTCTGGGTTTTGTCGATTATACTGATCTTGAATCACTGACTTATATGAACAAAGTGCTTGAAAGCTCGGGTGTCAATGCCCGTCTTGAAGAAATGGGTATCAAAGAAGGGGACACAGTCTCGATTTATAATATTCAGTTCGAGTATGTAAAATAAACATTGACAAATCACTTTTTTGTGATATACTGTTAGAAGAAAATAAAGAAGATGGTTACTGCCTTCTCACCGTGTGGCTATTGCCGACTCGGTCAATACATTTTCAACGCCGATAAAGGCTTTGTTTGTGTGATTACGGGCAGTTAATGCCCGTTTTTATTTTATTAAAATATATTTCTCAGGAGGTGCGAGTTATCAGTAGCAAAGAATTACTAATCAATGAGGAGATTCGAGATAAGGAAGTCAGGCTTATCGGTCCGGAGGGCAATCAGCTTGGTTTAATGTCGTCGAAAGATGCTTTAAAGATTGCCGCAGAAGCAAATCTTGACCTTGTTAAGATTGCGCCGCTTGCAGTTCCACCGGTATGCAAGGTAATGGATTTCGGAAAATACTGCTTTGAGATTGCAAAAAAGGAAAAAGAAGCCCGAAAGAATCAACATGTGGTGGACATTAAGGAAATCAGACTGTCTGCCAATATTGATACCAATGACTTCAACACAAAGGCAAAAAATGCCTGCCGTTTTCTTAAAGACGGCGATAAGGTTAAGGTTACCCTTCGCTTCCGAGGAAGAGAAGTGGCCCATGCCGAAAAAGGCAAGGATCTGCTCAACCGCTTTACTGAAGCTTGCGCTGAATACAGCACAGTAGAAAAACTGCCAAAACTTGACGGGAAAAACATGATCATGTTTCTTGCCGCTAAGCCGGATAATAAAAAATAACTGTCAAAGGAGAATGGTTATGCCTAAAATTAAGACGCATACAGGCGCTAAAAAGAGATTTAAGCTTACCAAAAATGGCAAGGTGAAACGTGCTCATGCAAATAAATCGCACATCTTGACCAAAAAATCAACAAAGCGTAAAAGAGGACTCAGAGCCGCCACATATGCGGATAAGACAAATATGGAGAAGATTAAAAAACTTGTCCCCTATATGTAAAAAGTTCCAGGCGATTATTTGTAAATAGGAGGATTTCATAAATGGCACGTGTAAAAGGCGCAATGGCCACCCGTAAAAGAAGAAAAAAGGTTTTAAAAGTAGCTAAGGGCTATTTTGGTGCTAAGAGCAAACTGTTTAAAATGGCAAAACAGGCCGTGACAAAATCGGGCCAATATGCTTATGTTGGAAGAAAACTTAAAAAGAGAGATTTCAGACAGCTTTGGATAACCAGAATTTCTGCTGCCTGCAAGCAGAATGATATTAATTACTCAAGATTTATTAATGGACTTAAAAAGGCTAATATTACACTTAACCGCAAAATGCTTGCCGACATTGCAGTCAGTGATGCAACAGCGTTTACTGCTCTTGTTGAAAAGGCAAAAAGCGAACTATAATTTTATTTAATGCAAGGCTTAAGCCTTGCATTTTTTTGTTAACAATAAAGATTGGTAATTTATAGATTCACCTAATACAAGGTTTTTACCTTGTATTTTTTGTTTGACATTTGGAAATATTGTACTATAATATATAAATCAGTATATAACCATAATATACTGCAATCATTTGAGGTGAGTATTATATATAAATCCAATTTGGGAACTGCTAAAAAAACTAAATTGCACATCAAACCGGCTGAAACTTTTTTGATTGGTTTTCTAGCAGTTATTTTATTTGGTGCATTTCTTCTCACACTCCCGATTTCGTCCAGAAGCGGTCAATGGACATCTCCGCTGACGGCGCTTTTCACCGCTACAAGTGCCACATGTGTCACTGGCCTTGTTGTTGTTGACACCTACACATATTGGACTGTTTTCGGTCAGATAGTAATTCTGCTTCTTATACAGACGGGCGGTCTAGGATTTATGACTATCGCCACTTTGTTTTCGCTTCTTATCCGCAGAAATATTTCGATGAGCGAACGGCTTATCATTATGCAGGGGTTGAACCTTGATGATATGTCGGGTATAGTGCGCCTCACCAAACGTGTCCTGCTTGGAACGTTGATGTTTGAGGGGGCGGGGGCATTAATACTGTCTGTTAGATTTGCAAGTGATTTTGGCTGGATCAAAGGTATATATAAAGGTATTTTTCACTCTGTATCGGCTTTTTGTAATGCAGGATTCGATATACTTGGCGACAGGGGTAAATTTTCAAGTATTACGACATATCAAGATGATGTTGTGGTAAATGTCGTGATAATGGCACTCATAGTCATCGGGGGACTTGGGTTCTTTGTTTGGGATGATATTGCAAAAACAAAGAATTTTAAAGGCTTAAAGGTATATTCTAAAATGGTGTTGATTATAACCGCTTCACTTATATTCGGCGGGGCTGTTTTATTTGCACTGTTTGAGATGAATAACACTGCAATCACTGCCGGTATGTCGGTTAAATCAAAAATACTTGCTCCTCTTTTCCAATCTGTTACGACAAGGACTGCAGGGTTTAATAGTATAAGTGAAGGAGATATGACATCTGCCTCTAAAATACTATCCTGTTTATTAATGTTTATAGGCGGTTCGTCTGGCTCAACGGCAGGCGGCATCAAAACGTTTACTTTTGGGCTTCTTATTATGATGACACTAAGCGCACTTCGCGGAAGACGCGACGTCATTGTGTTTGGAAGGAAAATAGGAAGCGATAATGTCTTAAGGGCAATTTCTCTTACATTAATTGCTGTCCTTCTATTATTCGTAAGTGCATGCGTTATATCATTGTTTGAGCCGTTCCCGCTTCTTTCTATCATATTTGAATGCTGCTCGGCATTTGGCACAGTCGGGCTTACTGTCGGCATCACGCCGCTTCTCTCGCCAGTCAGTAAATTAGTGCTTATTCTGCTTATGTATCTAGGCAGGGTCGGTGTTCTTACAATTACGCTGGGTATCGCAATGCAGTTAAACCGCAATAAAAACCTTATTAGCTATCCTGAAGCTAAGGTTTTAATCGGCTAAATCCTAATGGAGGTTTGTATATGAAGTCTTTTGCTGTTATCGGGCTTGGCAGGTTCGGATTTAATCTTGCAAAAACCCTGTTCAGCCTTGGATATGAAGTCCTTGTAATAGATGAAAACGAAGACAACGTGCAGAAAATCAGTGATTTCGTCACACATGCTGTTGTTGGCGACGCAAAAGATGAAAACGTTCTGCGTTCAATAGGGATACGCAACTTTGACTGTGTTATCGTTGCGGTCTCAAATCATCTTGAGTCAAGCGTTCTTATATCATTAATGCTGAAAGAGATGGGCGTTAAGTATGTTGTTTCAAAAGTCCAAAGTGAAATGCATGCTAAAGTGCTTCAGAAGATCGGCGTTGATAAAATAGTATTTCCTGAAAAGGATATGGGCATGAAGGTGGCACAGAGCCTTGCAATGAACAATATCCTGGATTATATCGAGCTCTCTGACACGTATTCTATCGCTGAGGTTATGACGCCTCCGAAGTGGGTTGGAAAGACACTGCGCGAACTAAATGTACGTGCGAATCACGGAGTAAATATCATGGCGATCCGCCATGACAGCACAAAACAGATCGATGTGTCCCCAAACCCTGATAATAAATTAAGTGAACGTGACGCACTTGTCATTATCGGATCCAATCAGGATATTTCCACTATCACAAAACTTGACTGATATGATAGAAATAGAAAGTGCATCTAACCCACTTATAAAATTTGCGGTATCACTTCAAAAACGCTCTGTACGAAAAGAAACTTTTAGCTTCGTTGTAGAAGGCCATAAACTTATTGAAGAGGCTTTAAAAAGCGGATTTCCTATAGAAACCATATTTGTCGAACAAAACAGTGAGAAAAAGTATGATAATATTGTAAAATGCGCAAATACAGTGGCGGCAGTTCCATACAGACTGCTGCAGAAAATATGCGAAAGTGATACACCTCAGAATATTGCCGCGATCTGCAAGATTAAAGAAAAAGAATATTCTAATTTACCGTTAAAAAATGTTCTAGTTCTTGAAAATATTCAAGATCCGGGCAATTTCGGAACGCTGCTTAGAACAGCAGAGTGTTTTGGTATAGATGCCGTTGTGACAATAGGAACAGCAGTCGATCCTTTTTCGAGAAAAGTTCTCAGAAGTGGTATGGGTTCATCCTTTAGAATGAATGTGATTCATTTTGATAAAGCAGGAGAGGCATTTAATTTTTTCAAGGAGAACAATATCACTGTATATGCCGGAGCGCTTCGCCGGGATGCAAAAAGTCTTGAAGAAACTTCATTTGAGCAAAATTCTGCTGTAGCAGTAGGCAATGAAGGAAGTGGACTTTCAGAAGAATTTTTAGCGATGGCAGACAATACGGTATTTATTCCAATGAGCGGAGAAGCGGAATCCCTTAATGCTGCTGCTGCTGCAGCTGTAATGATGTGGGAATTATATAAAAAGAAAATATAACGACACCGATTCGAGGTGCGGTATGGGAATAAACACAGAAAAGTATATCTGGCTTGCGCAGAAATGGTCACAGCCGGGCGTTAAAATCCATAAGTTGCTTTCTGCTCTTGGTGGAATTGATGGGGTATACGCTGCTGACAGAAAAATGTTAAGCAGGCTTGATATTTTATTGCCAGAAGAGATTAAAAGGCTTAATGATAAAGATGGAAGAGAAGCTTTTGAAATAATTGAGGAATGCAGACGGAAGCAAATTGATATAATAACCATTGAAGACAGAAGGTATCCTGAAAGACTTCGTAAAATATATAATCCGCCGCTTATACTATATATAAAGGGCAGGTTGCCTGATTGTGATAAAACAGCATCAATAACTATTGTGGGTACACGAAATCCGTCAAAAGACGGTATTTCGATTTGTGACCGCCTTTCAAAAGACCTTGCAAGATCCGGATTTATTATCGTTAGCGGCATGGCGAGAGGAATAGACGCCGCGGCGCATAAAGGCGCTTTGGTTGCAGAAGGTATTACTGTAGCAGTCCTTGGCTGTGGTGTCGACGTTGCTTATCCGGAAGAAAACAGAGAACTTATGAAATATATCATTGAAAACGGCGCCGTAATCAGCGAGTATCCGCCCGGGACGAGACCTGATAAGCTTAATTTTCCGATGCGAAACCGAATCTTAGCAGGGCTTACACTCGGAACAGTCGTTGTTGAGGCACCTGATAAAAGCGGAGCGCTTATTACTGCAAGACAGGCTTCTGATGAGGGGCGTGACGTGTTCGCAGTCCCGGGAAGCGTATATACATCTCCAGGCACGAACAACTTAATAAAATCAGGCGCAAAACCTGTAACCGAGGCGTTGGACGTTATTGAGGAATATGCTTACATGTTTTCAGATATACCTTCCGTTAAAGTCCATGAAAGTTCGAAACAGAGTCATGTGATTTTGAAAGTCGCAAGCGCTGAGCCTGAATATAAAATACAAAAACAGAAAAGTGATGCTGACGATCTTGCGCTGACGGATGAAGAGCGGCTTATAAAAGCCTCTATGACTGCGGACTCTGAGGTCGATGCAGATACCATTTCACGAAAAACTAATTTACCCATAGGCACTGTACTGGCAACGCTAACCTATTTAGAGCTCAAAGGACACGTTAAAAGGCTGCCGGGCGGGCGCTATATTCTTGATTAACGCATCTACAGGAGGAAACTAATGTCAAATTTGCTAATTGTTGAGTCTCCCGCCAAGGCAAAAACTATCAAAAAATATCTCGGCAGTAATTACAAGGTGGTTGCCTCCATGGGGCATGTCCGTGATCTGCCCAAAAGCAAAATGGGTATCGATATTGAAAACGGCTATAAACCGCAGTATATATCCATTCGCGGTAAATCATCACTTATAAATGAGCTAAAAAAAGAGGCTAAGGGTGCTAAAAAAATCTATCTTGCAACCGACCCTGATCGTGAGGGGGAGGCAATTTCGTGGCATCTTGCGACTCTGCTTGGACTTGATATGGATGATAGACTCCGTGTCACTTTTAATGAAATAACTAAAACTGCGGTTACGGAGGGAGTAAAAAATCCTCGTAAAATAAATATGGACCTTGTCGACGCGCAACAGGCCCGCCGTGTTTTAGACAGGCTCGTTGGATATGAAATCAGCCCGATACTATGGAGAAAGATTAAAAAAAATCTGTCTGCAGGCCGTGTGCAATCAGTTGCAACGAGACTTATTGTTGACAGGGAAGAAGAAATAAACAAATTCAAGCCTGAGGAATACTGGACTGTTTCAGCTAAGCTTAAACATCTGGCTGAAGGTAAAGAATTTTTGGCGAAACTTTACGGGCTGGAAGACAAAAAGCTTGAAATCAAAACCGGAGACGAAGCATCTGAAATAGTGAGTGAAATAGAAAACTCAGATATAAGCGTCAAAAGTGTAAAGCACAGCCAGAAAAAGCGCTCTCCTGCGCCGCCGTTTATTACCTCAACAATGCAGCAGGATGCATCACGCATACTGAATATGTCCTCACGCCGCACTATGCAGATAGCTCAGCAGCTATATGAAGGTGTTGAAATTCCGGGATTTGGGCTGATTGGTCTTATAAGCTATATGAGAACCGATTCTCTGCGTGTTTCAGACGAGGCTATCGGTGACGTTCGCACATTTATAAATGAAAAATTTGGAGATGCCTACTGCCCGAAAAATCCCCGTATATATAAAAGCAAAAAGAATGCTCAGGACGCGCATGAGGCAATTCGCCCTACGACGGTTGCTTTAGAGCCGGATAAAATAAGAAAAAATCTGAATAATGATCAGTATAAATTGTATAAACTTATTTGGGACAGGTTTGTCGCAAGCCAGATGGAGTCACAGGTGCTTGATACCGTAAGCTCTGATATTGCTTCAGTCGCATCGTCTGGAAAACGCTATATCCTTCGCGCAACCGGCTATAAGGTCAGATTTGCGGGATATACGGTTTTATACGATGATTCAAAAGACGAAAAGGCAGAAGACAGCGATAATGCCAACCTGCCCGAGCTTAAGGAAGGCGAGAAGCTAAGTCTTAATACCATTTCACCGGAGCAGCATTTCACTCAGCCTCCGGCTCGCTTTAACGAGGCAACGCTCATTAAAGCACTTGAGGAAAACGGTATTGGTCGTCCAAGCACATATGCTCCGACTATTTCAACGATACTTCAGCGTGAGTATGTCATTAAAGAGGGCAAGATGTTCAAGCCAACCAGCCTTGGCAGCATCACGACACAATTTATGGAGAGCAATTTTGACAGTATAGTTGATATTGAGTTTACAGCTAATATGGAAAAAGAGCTTGATGAGATAGAAGACGGCAAGCAAAACTGGGTTCAGATAATCGATCATTTTTATAAAGACCTTAAAAACAATATAAATACCGTCGAAAGTCAGCTTGATGGAGTCCGTATAAAGATTCCAGATGAAGAAACGGATGTTGTTTGTGAGCTGTGCGGAAGAAATATGGTCGTGAAATCAGGGCGATATGGTAAGTTTCTTGCATGCCCTGGTTATCCCGAATGCAAAAATACAAAGCCGATCACTTATAATACAGGTGCACAGTGTCCCAAATGCGGTGGTAATATCCTGCTCAGGTTCTCTAAAAACGGCAATAAATATTATGGCTGCGAGAACGCTCCAAAGTGTGATTTTATGACATGGTATGAGCCCGCAGGGCAGAACTGCGAAATATGCGGCAAAACGCTGCTTAAAAAAACAGGTTTTAAAGGCAGATATACACTTATTTGTTCAAACGAATCCTGTCCAAATCATAACGGAGTGACAAAAAGTTGAGTGAAGTAAAGGTTCATGTTTACGGCGCGGGTCTTGCCGGGTGCGAAGCCGCATGGCAGCTTGCGAAAAGAGGCATAAAAGTTGAGCTTTTTGATATAAAACCGAAAAACTTTACACCTGCGCACAGCTCGCAAAAGTTTGGAGAGCTTGTCTGTTCAAATTCGCTTAGAGCCGCTAACATTGAAAATGCTGCCGGGCTGCTCAAAGAAGAGATGCGCAGGCTTGGTTCGCTTATCATGGAAGCTGCGGATAAAACCAGTCTGCCGGCGGGAGGCGCACTTGCGGTTGACCGTGAAAAATTTGCTGATTATATAACTGAAAAAGTGCTTAATCATCCGCTTATATCATTTAATACAAAAGAGATAAATGAGCTCGATCCGGATGTATATACGATAGTTGCGACTGGTCCTTTGACGACAGAGCCATTATTCGACCATATTTCGGGAATGCTTGGCGGGGAAAATTTGCATTTCTTTGATGCCGCCGCGCCGATCGTATCCTATGAAAGCATAGATAAAGATAAGGTTTTCATGGCTTCACGGTATGGGAAAGGTTCGGCGGATTATGTAAACTGCCCAATGGATAAGGAAGAATATGAAGCGTTTTACAATGCGCTGATTTCAGCCGAAACAGTGCAGCTGCACGGTTTTGAAAATAACAGGGTTTTTGAGGGTTGCATGCCGATCGAGGTAATGGCTCAAAGGGGCACTGACACAATCCGTTTCGGCCCGCTGAAACCCGTGGGACTTATCGATCCAAAGACCGGAAAAGAGCCTTATGCTGTTATACAGCTTAGAAAAGACAACAGCGAGGGAAGCCTATATAATCTTGTGGGATTTCAGACACATCTTAAATTCGGAGAACAAAAGAGAGTGTTCTCAATGATCCCGGGCCTTGAAAACGCGGAGTTTATAAGGTACGGCGTGATGCACCGCAATACATTTATAAATTCACCGAAGGCTCTTGACTCATTCTATCGCTCAAGACTGCATCAAAAATTATTTTTTGCCGGTCAGATGACCGGAGTTGAGGGATATATCGAATCGTCCGCCTCAGGGCTATTATGCGGAATAAATATGTCGCATGTAGTTACGGGGCGAGAGCCTGTTGATTTTCCTGCAACTACTGCGATAGGCGCACTTGCACATTATATTTCAGATGAAAGCATATCCGAATTTCAGCCCATGAATGTTAATTTCGGTATCATGAAAAAACCGGATTTTAAATTCAGGGGCAAAAAAGATAAAAACACCAAACTTGCGGCGCGTGCCCTTGAAGCACTTGACAATGTGGCTTTGCAGGTTTGGAAAGGAGAAAATGCATGAGGATAGTTTTAGACGCATTCGGAGGTGACAAAGCCCCTCTTGAAATTGTAAAAGGCGCTGTAGCCGCTGTTAAGAACCTGAGTGTTGATATTACTCTAACAGGTAATAAATCGTGTCTTGAAAAGATTTTTGCTGAAAACAGCCTGAGCCTTGAAAAAATCGAGTTGGTTCATGCCGAGGATGTCATCACAATGGAGGATGATCCCGTTAAAGCGGTGCGCAGAAAGACTGACTCATCTCTCGTTATAGCTATGAAGCTGTTGGCTGAAGGAAAGGCTGACGCTTTTGTCGGTGCGACTAATACCGGGGCGGTGCTGACGGCGGCGACCCTTATAGTGGGAAGGGTCAAAGGTGTAAAACGCCCTGCTCTTTCTCCTATTATTCCATCTGCAAAAGGCCCTTTTATGCTTATTGACTGCGGCGCCAATGTAGAATGTAAATCCGAATACCTCATACAGTTTGCGCAAATGGGTGCACTCTATATGAAAAAAATACTTAATATCCAGAATCCGCGTGTCGGTCTTCTGAATAACGGAACAGAAGAGCACAAGGGCACTGCTTTGCAGATCGAGACATATTCAAAGCTAAAAGAATCGCCGGTAAATTTCGTTGGAAATGTCGAGGCAAACAGTCTTATGTATGGTGCCTGCGATGTTATTGTGACAGACGGTTATACGGGGAACATACTGCTCAAATCGATCGAAGGCACATCTAAGATGATAATGAATGCGTTAAAAGACATGTTCTACAGCAGTTTTTCCTCAAAACTTGCGGCTTTGATCCTAAAAAACAAAATTAAATCTATGGCTAAAGGCTTTGATGCAAAAGAATACGGGGGGGTTCCGCTGCTTGGTATATCAAAACCTGTTATAAAAGCGCACGGGAGTTCCGATGCCAAAGCAATAGAAAATGCAATAAAGCAAGCTGTTAATTTTTGTAACAGCGGCATGATCGAAACCATGGAAAAAGAATTTAATAAAACAGAAGAATAAAGACAAGCTAAAGAGAAAGAAAACTCTTGACATATCTATTAAAAATACTTATTATCAAATCAATGGTTTTATATACCTAAAGTTCATTTTGAGGTGATACTGTGATTTTTGAAAAATTGAAAAAAATTATTGCCGAACAGTTCAGTGCTGATGAGGAAGAATTGACTCCGGAAACACGTTTTGAGGATTTAGGTGCGGATTCGCTTGATCTTGTTGAACTAGTCATGGCGATTGAAGAGGAATTTGACATTCAAGTCGATGATGAGGATGTCGACAGCATGTCTACAATCGGTGACGCTGTGGAATATATCAAGGAACGTGTATAACCTAAAATCCCCTTTATTAAAGGGGATTTTTAAATAATATAAAGAAGGGGAAACCTTGAAACAAATCGAGAAAGACTTACATTATACATTCAAAGATCAGAATATATTAAAAAATGCTCTGATGCATTCGTCTTACATCAACGAAAGTAGGGATAAAACACTAAAAAGTAATGAACGCCTTGAGTTTTTAGGCGATTCGGTGCTTTCACTTATAACCTCAGAATATCTTTTTACTCATTTTGATGACCTGCCTGAAGGGGATCTAACAAAAACCCGCGCTGCTGTTGTCTGTGAAAAAACGCTTGCAGTATTTGCAAGAGAAATCAAGCTGGGGGAAGCTCTGCTTTTAGGACATGGTGAAGAACAATCTAACGGACGCGAACGTGACTCAGTCCTTGCTGACGCATTTGAGGCGATGATAGCGGCAATATTCGTTGACGGCGGGCTTGACGAGGTAAGACGAGTCTTCATGCCATTCATCACGAGGGGCATCGATGATACTCTCAAAGGCAGAGTTTTTACAGATTATAAAACACTGCTTCAGGAAATCATTCAGAAAAATAAAGAAGAAACGCTTTCCTATGTGCTTGTCGGTGAAGAGGGGCCGGATCACTCAAAAGTGTTTACAGTCGAAGTTCATCTAAACAGCAATGTTATTGCTTCAGGAAGAGGAAGAAATAAGAAAGAGGCGGAACAAAGCGCCGCCAAAGCTGCGCTTTCATTGATGGGAGAGTAAACATGCAGTTTGCTAAATCTATTGCTTTTTTTATTCCGCATCTTGGCTGTCCGCATAAATGCACATTTTGTGACCAGCGAACCATATCTCACACTTTTAAGCTGCCAGACAGAGCCTCTATCGTTAAAGGCGTTGAAACCGCTATGGAGCAGGGAAACGGTCAGGATTATGAAATTGCTTATTTCGGCGGCAGTTTCACCTGCATGTCACGAGATCTCATGAGGTATTATCTTGAAATAGCCGCTGATCTTATTGCACGTTATGGACTTAGAGGCGTAAGGATTTCGACAAGACCTGACGGAATAAATGAAGACATTTTATATTACCTAAAAAAGTATAATGTTACAACAATAGAGCTTGGCGCCCAGTCCATGAATAATGGAGTGTTGAAAACATCTTCGCGCGGGCATACTGCCGAGGATACAGAGCGGGCATCAGAACTTATTCAGGATTACGGCATCAATCTTGTGCTTCAGATGATGGCGGGCATGCCGGGCGATACACCTGACGGAACACTCGAAACGGCAAAAGCAATTGCCGAGCTTCACCCTGGAGCAGTGAGAATTTATCCATTGCTAGTTATAAAAGGCACAGAGCTTGAAAAACAGTATGAACATGGTACATATACGCCGCTGTCGCTTGAAGAAGCAGTGAGCTTATCGATGACGCTCGTCAGATATTTCAAAGACAGGCATATCCCGATTATTAAGCTTGGTCTGCATTCAGAGCAGGAACTTGAAAACGGAAGATCCCTTGCAGCAGGGCCTTATCACCCTGCGTTTCGCGAACTTGTGGAGGGCAGACTTCTGCGAGAGGAAATGGAGAACAAGGGTATCCGTGACGGAGCTGTCGTGCTTTGCAATCCTAAGGATGTTTCAAAAGTAAAGGGTCACCGGGGTGAGAACGAGCGGTATTTCATAGATAAATACGGAGTTCATTTTAAATGCCGGCCAAGTGTTGAGATAGCTCGCGGCAAAATTGAGATCGAGCAGGCATAATAGGTTAGTATTAGCTCACAGACGCTCGAAAAGGACAGGCAGACGAAGGACAGGCGCCCTGCTGTATGCAGATACAGCAGGGCGCCTGTTGGCGAAGTAAGCAAAAGTCCCTCGGAACGTGGTGCTTGAGCCATTTTTCGTTTACAAACCGTAACTTGAAGAGTGCGTTTAGGGTTAGATTCATCCATTTGTCTTATCGCCTATATATAATCGCTTTGCGGTGTGTGCAATTTTTCGACAGTCTGTGGCGGCTTTTGCCGCCTTTTTTTTGTAATCATCTTGAAACATTTATTTCATGTTGTTACAATAGATATTATACTTACCAATAATGGAAGGTGTATGATGTATTTAAAATCACTGGAACTGCAGGGCTTTAAGTCTTTTCCCGACAAGACAGTTATAAACTTTACAAGCGGGATCACTGCAATAGTTGGCCCTAACGGCAGCGGAAAGAGCAATATTGTCGATGCTATACGCTGGGTTCTTGGCGAACAAAGTTCTAAAACGCTTCGCGGAACAAAGATGGAAGATGTTATTTTTAACGGAACATCTGCGAGAAAGCCTACGGGTTTTGCAGAGGTTACGATAACGTTTGACAACAGCGACAAAGCG
>JAUZPM010000027.1 GCA_030705925.1 Bacillota bacterium | reverse complement strand
TGAAACTGTCCGATATTGAGCATATTCGTGTGTTTTTGCATTATCCGCCGGTCATCAAAGGATTCTGTTCTGAGCCAATAATAGAAATTCTAAAAAAATATGGCGTTCGCCATTGTTTTTACGGGCACATTCACGGTGCCGGAACCTCTTATGCTGTAGAAGGTGAATACGAGGGGATTATTTATAATCTTATTTCTGCCGACTATCTGCATTTTATGCCTGCTGAAGTTTATTAATTTGAAAAAAATTCTTTATTTCTTACAAATTTTATGGTAAACTTAGCTGGTATGTTTGAAAGAAAAAACATTTACATATTTCAGGAGGAAGTAAAATGAATTTGTTGTCGACAGACAAACTTGAAAAAAGCAGGGTTGCGCTCGAGATCGAGGTGCCGGAAGAGGAATTTGGACAGGCTTTGACCGCAGCATATAAAAAGAATGCTCCTAAAATAACCGTTCCCGGTTTCCGCAAAGGCAAAGCCCCGAGAAAAATGATAGAGCAGTTTTACGGCGAATCTGTATTTTTTGAGGATGCCGTCAATGCCTCTTATCCCAAAGCTTACGAAGACGCTGTGAAAGAGGCTGGTATCGATCCTGTCGGCCGCGCAGATGTTGAGGTTATAAAACTTGAAAAAACAGGATATACTTTCAAAGCGACTGTTCCGGTAAAACCTGAAGTCACTCTTGGCGACTACAAGGGGCTTACTGTAACAAGAAAAGTCGTTGAAGTCACTGACGAGATGGTCGACGAGGAGATCACAAAGCTTCGCGAGAGAAATTCACGCTTGATCGATGCAGGCGACCGTGCCGTTAAAGATGGCGATACAGTCCTTATCGACTATTCCGGTTCTGTAAACGGTGAGAAATTCCAGGGCGGTACAGCTGAAAAGCAGACCCTTAAAATCGGTTCAGGTCAATTCATCCCCGGTTTTGAAGAGAAGGTAATCGGCAAAAAGGCCGGTGAGGAATTCGATATAGACGTTAAATTCCCCGAGGATTACCACGCAAACGAGCTTGCCGGCAAAGATGCTGTATTTGCAATTAAGCTGCACGAAGTCAAAGAGACCGAGCTTCCAGATCTTGACGATGAGTTTGTAAAGGATATTTCAACTGAATTTGACACTGTTGACGCTTTCAAAGAAGACCTTAAAAAGAAAATGCAGGCTGACGCCGACGCAAAAAGCGAGCAGGAGGCCGAAGACAAACTAATTGACAAGATCGTTGAAGGCATGACTGTTGAGCTGCCTGACGCTATGATCGAGCAGAATATCGATCAGATGACTCAGGAATTCGATCAGAGACTGCGTTCTCAAGGTCTTGAGCTTGCAACATACCTGCAGATCACCGGAAACAATCCGGAAGACTTCCGCAAAAACTTTACAGAGGAAGCCGAAAAGAGGGCAAAGGTAAGACTTGCGCTTGAAAAGATCGTTGAGGCAGAAGAAATAAAAGTTTCTGCAGAAGACATCGACGCCGAGTATACCAAGCTTGCAGATCAGTATAAAATCGAAATAGATAAAATCAAAACCTATATCCCTGAAGAGGAACTTACAAAAGACATACAAATCAATAAGGCAATCGACTTGATAAAGGAGACTGCGAAAATCAGAAAATCCTCCAAGTAATTGCCAAAACATTTAGGAGGTTTTAACATGAGTTTAGTTCCTATAGTAATCGAGCAGACAAACAGAGGCGAGCGTTCTTACGATATCTATTCAAGACTGCTGAACGACAGGGTAATAATTCTGTCTGAAGAAGTCAACGACGTAACAGCAAGCCTTATCGTCGCACAGCTTTTATATCTTGAGGCTCAGGATCCTGACAAAGACATCAATTTTTATATCAACAGCCCTGGCGGATCAGTTACCTCCGGCATGGCGATCTATGATACGATGCAGCATATCAGGTGCGATGTGTCAACAATTTGTGTAGGAATGGCCGCTAGCATGGGCGCTTTCCTGCTCGCATCTGGTGCAAAGGGCAAACGCTTTGCACTGCCTAACAGCGAAATCATGATCCATCAGCCTCTTGGAGGGGCACAGGGTCAGGTCAGCGATATTAAGATACAGGCAGACAGATATGCCAAGATTAAATCTAAAATGAATAAAATGCTGTCTGAAATGACAGGAAAGCCGCTTGAAATTGTCGAGCGGGATACCGACCGCGATAACTTTATGAGTGCTGACGAAGCGGCAGCTTACGGGCTGATTGACAAAGTTTTGATTCGCAAGTAAAACAATTATTTTTTGGAGGAAACCATGCCCAAGGAAACTAAGGAAAATGAAATAATTTGTTCTTTCTGCGGTAAAAACGCTGCTGAAGTTATGCGGATAATTTCTGGCCGGTCAGCATATATCTGCAATGAATGCGTTGATTTATGCGCTGAGATGCTATATCATGATCTCTCAGTTAAGTCACACTCGAGTGGCAAGCCTGTTGCCGCCCTTCCGACACCTGCACAGCTTAAATCAACCCTTGATGAGTATGTCGTTGGGCAGGATCAGGCTAAAAAAGCGCTTTCAGTTGCTGTTTACAATCATTATAAAAGGATATATTCCGGGGATATTGCCGATGTTGAGCTTCAAAAAAGCAATATAATTTTGCTCGGGCCTACTGGCGTTGGAAAAACACTGCTTGCTCAGACACTTGCAAGAGTTCTCGATGTTCCCTTTGCTATTGCAGACGCAACAACGTTGACTGAGGCAGGTTATGTCGGCGAGGATGTTGAAAACATCCTTCTTCGCCTAATTCAGGCGGCAGACTTTGATATTGAACGTGCTGAAAAAGGCATTATTTATATCGATGAGATCGACAAGATCGCCCGCAAATCTGAAAACCCATCCATTACACGTGATGTAAGCGGCGAGGGCGTTCAGCAGGCATTGCTTAAAATTCTTGAGGGCACTGTGTCAAACGTTCCTCCGCAGGGGGGCAGGAAACATCCGCATCAAGAATTCATACAGATTAACACAACAAACATCCTGTTTATTTGCGGCGGCGCTTTCGACGGTATTGATAAAATAGTCGAAAAACGTACAAATCATCAGCCGATAGGGTTTGGCGCAGAAATACGTAAAAACAGCGAAAAGCTGACAGGAGAACTGCTGAAAAACATTGTTCCGCATGATCTTATAAAATACGGTCTTATTCCGGAACTTGTGAGCCGTTTGCCTATACTTACCACTCTTGAACCGCTCTCACTTGATGCATACCGCAAAATACTTACAGAGCCTAAAAATGCGCTTACTAAGCAGTATAATGCGCTGTTTAAACTTGACGGCGTCGATCTTGAGTTCCCTGACGATGCTATCGCCGCAATAGCCGAACTTGCCGAAAAAAGAAATATGGGTGCAAGAGGTTTGCGTTCGATCATGGAAGAGCTCATGACCGATATAATGTATGAGATACCATCAAATCTGAATATCTCAAAAGTTGTTATAACGCCGGAATGCGTTAGAAACAAAGAAAAACCGCTTATTACGGAAACTGCGCAAAAAAGAGTAAGAAGCAAAATGGCTATAACAAGCAAAAAATCTTCTGCTCGCAGAAATTCTGTTTCATAATTTTATTTAGCCTATATAAACGATCGTGATAAGGCAAACTTCACGGTCGTTTTTTTATATCTATTCTAAAAAAACTTATTAGATAATAAAGGTTTCTTTATTTTAAATTGGTCAGAATCCCAACAAATAATTGTGAATAAAGTTCAAATTTTACCCTGATTTTTATTGATAGTGTATAAATATAATGTTATAATACAGTGAAAAAATCTTAGTTTCAGTGATTGCGGCAATAGCTTTATGACATTGCTTCGATCGTTCGCATATAATCGAGCGAGGGTATATCTCTGCTGAATATGCGTGATAAAGGAGGTAAAAAAATGAAACAGGGACAGCTTAATATAGTTACTTATCCGCTGCTTGCCCTGCGCGGAATAGTTGTTCTTCCTCATATGTCGGCTCATTTTGAAGTTGGAAGAAAAAAATCTATTTCTGCTATCAGAGCCGCTATGAAAGATGATCAGCGTATATTTCTAGTGACACAGCGTGATATTAAAACTGACGACCCGGGCCGCGAAGATGTTTATGACATTGGAACAGTCGCGGTAATAAAGCAGATCTTGAATCTGCCCAATGACAACGTGCGCATACTTGTCGAAGGACTTGAACGCGCCAGCATCGAAACGTTTTATTCCGGCCGCAATATGACAACAGTCGGACTCTCAATTTTAAAAGAGCCTTCTGACGAATTAAAATATTCAGAGACAGAGGCTTTTATCAGAGAAACATTCGGGCTTTTCGAACAGTACGCATCTCTTATTCCGCGTATGTCACCGGATGTTCTTATGAACGTCATGTCTATCAAGAGCGTAGGCAAGCTTGCCGACTATATAGCCGCCAACATTGTTCTTGAGGCGGAAGATAAACAACTCATTTTAAACGCAGTAGATCCGGTTGAACGTATTAAGACCATTATTACGATACTTTATCGTGAGATAGAGATACTGTCTCTGGAAGGATCGATCCATAAACAGGTCAAAGATTCTATCGATAAAAATCAGCGCGAATACTATTTAAGAGAGCAAATCAAGGCAATCTATAATGAACTTGGTGAAGGGGATAATCCCCAGACTGAGGCAGAAAACTATGCTCAGAAGATCAAAGCCTTGAAATTTAAACCTGAAGAAGAGGAAATGCTTTTAAAAGAAGCATCAAAGCTTTCAAAAATGAGCTCGTCGTCACCAGAATCAGGCGTGATTAGAACTTATCTTGACACAGTGCTTGAACTGCCGTGGAATAAGTTCACCAGGGATAAAATAAATCTTGAAAAGGTAAAAACAGTGCTTGACAAAGACCATTACGGTCTTGAAAAGGTCAAGGAGAGAATCATTGAATATTTGGCGGTCATGAAGCTTACGAATAAACCTCAGGGTCAGATACTATGTCTTGTCGGCCCTCCGGGAATCGGCAAAACGTCTATCGCAACATCGATTGCGAAGGCGATTAACAGAAAGTTCGTAAGAATGTCGCTGGGCGGCGTTCGTGATGAGGCAGACATAAGAGGGCATCGCAAAACCTACATAGGTTCCATGCCGGGCAGAATTATAGACGCGTTCAAACGCGCAGGATCAATGAATCCGCTTATCCTTTTCGATGAAATAGACAAAATGGGCAACGATTTCCGTGGAGATCCCGCTTCCGCTATGCTCGAGGTGCTGGATCGTGAGCAAAACAACTCGTTCCGTGACCATTATCTTGAGATACCGTTTGATGTAAGCCATGCGCTTTTCATCACAACCGCAAACTCTCTTGACACTATCCCGCGCCCGCTTTTAGACAGAATGGAAATCATCGAGCTTACTAGCTATACAGATACACAGAAGCTGCAGATCGCAGTTCGTCACCTTATTACAAAACAAATAAAGAAACATGGGCTTTCAAAATCTGATATAGATATAGATATAAGCGCTATTGAAAGAATCATCACAGAATACACACGTGAATCAGGCGTCAGAAACCTTGAGCGTGCCGTTGAAAAGATATGCCGTAAGGCTGCGGCAGCAAAACTGTCCGGCATAAAAAAATCTAAAATCAGCGCAATAAACCTTGAAAAATATCTTGGCGCCCCCAGAATTCCGATCGAAAAGCTTGCAAAAAGCGACGAGGTTGGCGTTGCAAACGGCCTTGCATGGACTTCTGTCGGCGGCGAGGCGCTTAAAATCGAAGTTGCCGCTGTAGAGGGCTCAGGAAAAATACAGCTGACAGGCTCACTTGGCGACGTTATGAAGGAGTCCGCAAACGCTGCAATAACCTATATCCGCAGCAAAAGCGATATACTTCACGTAGATAAGGAATTTTATAAAAACCGTGATATTCATATTCACGTTCCGGAAGGCGCTGTCCCAAAGGATGGTCCTTCTGCCGGCATAACTATGGCAACCGCTATCGTATCCGAGCTCACTCAGACTCCTATTAAGCGTGATGTCTGCATGACCGGTGAAATCACGCTTCGCGGAAACGTGCTTCCGATAGGTGGGTTAAATGAGAAAACATCCGCCGCGGCAAGGCTTGGCTTTAAAACTGTCATCCTGCCTGAAGACAATAGGGCAGACATTACAGAGATAGACCCAGAGGTCAGATCAAAGCTTGATTTCATTTACGTAACCAATATCTCTCAGGTGCTCGAAAACGCTCTTGTTCCGTCTGCTGACAATAATAAGGGTAAAATATTAAAGCCAGTAAAAGACAGCGCGGTAAGTGAAATTATAAGCACTGATATTTCATCTATAAACAGACCTGTAATAAAGCAATAAGGAACAAAAGAATGAAGATAGTCAGATATTTAGTTGGCGGAAAAATATATTATGGAATGCCGCAGGATGACGGCACCGCCCTTCGAATCGAAGGGGATATTTTTGGCGACTATACTTTAACGGATAAGGCGGACGATCTGTCCGCCTGCCGTCTTATGTCCCCATGCAAGCCGGGAAAGATAGTCGCAATAGGAAAAAACTATGTCGATCATATAATGGAGTTCGACGGCGACATTCCTAAAAACCCTATCATCTTTATCAAGCCCTCAACTGCCGTAATTGCGAACGGAGAAGCAATAGTTTATCCGGAAATCTCTAAACGTGTCGATTACGAGGGCGAGCTTGCGCTTGTTATTAAAAGAGCCGCACATCACGTAAAACGTGAGCAGGCAAGGGACTATATACTCGGATATACAATATTGAACGACGTTACCGCGCGTGATATTCAGGCGTCAGACGGGCAGTGGACGAGAGCGAAGTGCTTTGACACATTTGCGCCTGTTGGTCCTGTTATCACTGATGAAATAGACCCTGATAACGTTTCTATAAGAACTTTATTAAATGGTGAAATCAAACAGGATTCAAACACAAGCTCGCTTAACTGGAAGGTTGACGAGCTTGTGGAGTTTGTAACCGAAGTCATGACACTCCAACCCGGGGACATCATAACAACCGGCACCCCGAGCGGAATAGGCCCTATGGAAAAAGGGGATACCGTTGAAGTTGTGATAGAAGGTATAGGTACACTTAAAAATTACGTAAAATAAAGAAACATGAAAGTGGGAGAAAAAATTGCATTTGGAATCGGACATGCGGGTAAACAGCAAAGGACATCTTACAGTTGCAGGGCTTGACACAGTAGAACTTGCAAAAACTTTTGGCACGCCTCTTTACGTGATGGATGAGGCTGTTGTACGTGAAAACTGCCGTTTATATAAAAACGCGGTTGACCAGAACTATAACGGGCATGGTATGGTGTTTT
The DNA here is from genome assembly GCA_030705925.1 of Bacillota bacterium. NCBI lineage: Bacteria > Bacillati > Bacillota > Bacillota bacterium. The sequence goes on along the minus strand of JAUZPM010000027.1, from coordinate 18,437 downwards.
ACGCAAGCAAGGCGTTATGCATAAAAGAAATGTGCCGCATCATTGAAAGCGAAGGATTGGGGCTTGACGTTGTTTCGGGCGGAGAGCTTTATACAGCCATCAGCATCGGTTTTCCAATGGACAGAATCATGTTCCACGGCAACTTTAAAACGGAAGCGGAAATCGAAATGGGCGTTGTGAACGACGTCGGACGTTTTGTAATAGATAACCTCTATGAAGCTGAACTGATAAACACCATTGCGAAAAAATACGGCAAAACAGTTAAAGCGCTGCTGCGTGTTTCCCCCGGAACCGACGCGCATACTCACGAATTTATCATGACCGGTCAAATAGATTCCAAATTCGGCACTCCGATCGAGGGAGGAGCGGCAGAAGAACTTATTGGCAAAATTCTTGAGCTTAAGAATATAAACCTCGCCGGGCTTCACTGTCACATCGGTTCACAAATTTTTGAGCTTGAGCCGTTCAACTACACCGCTCGCGTCATGCTGAACTTTATGGCGGATATTGATGAAAAATTTAGTATAAAAATGACCGAACTCGACCTTGGCGGAGGCTTTGGTATCCGCTATATCGAAGATCATGACCCTATCCCATATGAAAAATATATGGAAAGCATTGCAGATACTGTTGATTCCGTATGTAAAGAGAGAAACCTTGACAGGCCGTATATCATGATGGAACCGGGGCGTTCCATTGTTGGCTCTGCCGGGCTTACGCTTTACACAGTCGGCTCGATTAAAGAGATCAAGGATGTCAGAAATTATGTCGCAATCGACGGCGGACTGCCTGACAACCCGCGCTATGCTCTTTACGGCGCACAATATGATGTGCTCGTTGCAAGCAAGGCAAATAAGCGCCCGGACTTTACCGCAACTATCGCCGGAAGATGCTGCGAAAGCGGCGATCTGATACAGGAAAACGTGTCTATCGCTAAACCTGAACCGGGAGATACTGTTGCTGTCTTAGATACGGGTGCATATAATTACTCAATGGCGTCAAACTATAACAGGGTGCCTCGTCCTGCGATGGTGTTTATAAGAAACGGACAGGCAAGGCTCGTTTTGAACCGTGAAAGCTACGACGATATGCTAAAAAATGACCTTTAATACCTTAAATTTGTGGTTTTTTGTTGAAAATCAACAAAATGACGTGTATAATGGATTCGATGGGGCACTGTGAAAATTTTAACTAAGGAGCATCATTATGGCTAATCGTGTATTCCAGTCTATTATTCATCAAATGAAAAACACCATAGACAGGGTCTGCGGTATGTTGGATGAAACAGGAACAGTTATCGCGTGCAGTGAACTTACAATGATGGGGCATACTCACGATAATGTTATTAATACTATTGATCATACCAAGGATACAACCGTAATAGGTAATTTTACCTACAAGTCTTTCGGTGCTTCTCCGGCTCTGGATTATGTTGTCTTTATAGAAGGAACAGATGAATCGGCCGCGAATTATGCGAAAATCCTTGCCATTGTGTTTTCCAATATGCGAAGCCATTTGGAAGAAAAATTTGACAAGCTCAATTTTGTCAAAAATATCATTTTTGATAATATCCTTCCCGGAGATATTTATGTCAAGGCAAAAGAGCTGATGTTTACGCCTGACACTCCGCGTGTTGTTCTGCTTGTCAAAACATCTAATGACAGTTATGTATCTGCTTTTGAGATCCTTCAAACCCTGTTTCCGGAAAAAAACAGAGACTTTGTCATCAACGTTAACGAAACTGACATAGCCCTTGTCAAAGAAGTTAAGCCCGGAACATCATATAAGGATCTTGAAAAGGTGGGCAGACAGATCATTGATACATTCAGCAGTGAGTATTACTCTAAAAGCTATGTAGGTATCGGAACTGTTGTAGGCAGCATCAAAGACCTTGCGCGTTCATTTAAGGAAGCGCAGATCGCCCTTGAAATCGGTAAAGTTTTTGAAAATGACAAATATATAGTAAGCTATGATCACCTTGGCATATCGCGCCTTATCTATCAACTTCCAACTACACTATGCGAAATGTTCATGAACGAGGTGTTCAAGGAAAATTCCATTTTTGCGCTTGACAATGAGACGCTGCTTACGATCGATAAATTTTTTGAAAACAATTTAAACGTATCAGAAACTGCGCGCAAGCTTTTCGTTCACAGAAACACGCTTGTGTACAGACTTGAAAAAATTAAAAAGCTAACAGGATTAGATATTAGGGAGTTTGACAATGCGATAACCTTCAAATTTGCCCTTATGGTCAATCGCTACCTTGTCAACAACACAAACAAGTTTTAATGGAGCGTATAAATGATCGAACTTGTCAATGTCTGCAAGGAGTATCCCAACGGCACAAAGGCGCTCGCCAATGTCAATTTAAAAATTGATGATGGCGAGTTTGTGTTTATCGTCGGGCCTTCCGGTGCGGGCAAATCAACTTTGCTAAAATTACTACTTAAAGAGGAAGTGCCAACATCAGGAGACATATACATCAATAAATTCAACCTTAGAAGGCTTAAAAACAGAAAGGTTCCGTTCCTGCGCCGCACTATGGGCGTTGTGTTTCAGGACTTCAGGCTGATCCCTGAAATGACGGTATTCGATAATGTTGCCTTTGCAATGAGGGTTGTTGGCGCGCCGATGAGGATTATTAAAAAGCGTGTGCCGTACATATTGAAACTTATGAATCTTCAGCACAAATCTCAGTGCTATCCGAGCGAGCTTTCTGGCGGAGAACAGCAGAGGGTTGCATTAGGACGCGCGCTTGTTAACAATCCAAAACTTATTATTGCGGACGAGCCTACCGGAAATGTCGATCCGCAGATGTCACGTGAGATAATGGGTCTCCTAGATGAAATAAACAAACGCGGCACAACGGTTATCGTTGTAACCCACGAGAGAAACTTAGTAAACGCAATGAAAAAACGCGTTATATTTTTAGCCAAGGGAAGCCTTGAGAGCGACATAGCAGAGGGTAAATACGATGAAAAACAATAATGTCACTTATGTAATCTCGCAGGGCTTTCATTTCTTTTTCGCAAATAAAGTTATGAGTCTTGCGTCGGTATGCGTTCTTGCCGCATGCCTGCTAATAACCAGCAACTTCTTTCTGATTACTCTTAATCTTCAAAGAAATATAAAAGCTATTGAAGATAAAAACGAGGTCTCACTTTTCGTTGAGGATAAGGCAACTGATGCCGATGTTCAAAATATTAAAAGTCAGCTTTCCTCAATAGACAACATTAAAAACATCGAGTATAAGAGCAAACAGCAGGCTCTTGAAGAGTATAAATCTAAATTCACCGATCAGAAAGTCCTTTTCAACGATCTTGAAAATGACAATCCTCTGCCGGCTTACTTTAAAGTCACGATGAATGACATAACCAAGTTCAACGACACGCTGTCCAAGCTCAGGCAGGTCACTCATATCTCCTCGATACGCAGTCAGGAGGATATCGTTGACGCTATCATCAAAACGGGAAGCGTTATAAAAAATGTGAGCATGTGGATAATGATCATTATGCTTATCGCGTCGCTGTTTATCATTGTAAACACTATACGGCTGGCGTTTTTCCACTATCGCCGTCAGATAAACATCATGAAGTACATAGGCGCTACAAACTGGTTCATTCGCTGGCCTTTCATTGTTGAAGGCACAATAATCGGAATCATTTCCGGCTTGATCTCATTCGGTCTACAGTGGTACGCTTACATTTACGCCTTTCAGTCAATTGCGTCATCGCTGTCATTCGTAGTTGTAATCCCGTTTACAAGCGTGGCGCCAACGCTTGCACTTGCTTTTCTGTGTGTAGGCATCGTTATCGGCGTTGTCGGTTCCGCTATTTCAATCGGAAGATATCTTAGAGTTTAGAAGGTGAGAGCTTGAAAGGTAATGCGTTTTTTAAATTCGTTGCGCTTCTTATCGCGGGGCTTCTTATAATAACGGCTGTTCTTCCGCTTCTTATTAAAGATGCAAGCGCGGCTTCTTCTTATGATGAAACAAAAAATAATATAGCAAACCTTCAGAATAAGATGAACAGCATCAGTAAGCAGCAGAAACAATTACAGAGCGGTATTGATGCTTCTAAAAGCAAAATAAAATCGGAAAATCAAAAAAAAGCCGATCTGGACAAACAGATTAATCTTTTGGCAGACAATATCGATACACAAAATGATATCATAGCGCAGTATGATAAACAGATCGCTTCGCTCAACAGTCAAAGTGAAGATCTGCAAAAACAGATCGACAGTAAATTTGATTTATACAAAGCACGTGTAAAAGCAAACTTTGAGGCGGGGGAAACTTCTTTTTTAGAAGTGGTGTTCGGCGCGAAGGATTTCTCTGATTTATTGGTTCGGCTTGATATGGCTTCTTCTATTATGAAATTCGATAAAAAATTAATAAACGGGCTTGTAAGCGACAAACAGCAGATTTTGCAGCTTAAATCACTTGCTGAGGACAGTAAGGCAAAGGAAAGCGCTCAAAAGGTACAGCTTCAGCAGTCGCAGAATCAATATCAGCAAAAGAAAAGTGAAAGCGACGCTATTATAGCATCGCTCAATCAGGATGTTAAAGAAAGCCAACAGGCTTATGACGAAAATGAAAAGCTTGAACAGGATTTTAGAAATCAGCTTCAAAAGGAACTAAAATCCATTGCAACGATCAAAGATTATGTCGGCGGCGAATTCACATGGCCTGCTCCCGGATATACAACAATAACTTGTCCGTTCGGCAACAGAATCCACCCGATTACAGGCAAAGCTGAATTACATACCGGCGTTGATATCGGCGCTCCATACGGTGCAACAGTCGTTGCCGCAAACGGAGGAAAGGTAATAAAAGCGGCTTATAACGTCGCATACGGAAACTGTATCGTTATCGACCATGGCGGCGGGAAAACAACACTTTACGCCCATCTTTCAAAATTTCTTGTAAGCAACGGCGATACTGTAACCAAAGGGCAGGAGATCGGCAAAGTCGGAACTACAGGATTTTCAACTGGTCCTCATCTTCACTTTGAAATCAGAGAAAACGGCTCATGTGTAAATCCTATGTCATACTTTAAATAAAATTATTATATTGCGAGCCGCTCGCCGCAAAGCGGAAACGCGCATTAATACCAAAGAGCTCCATTTTATGGAGCTTTTATGGAATTTAAAACAGCGGCATGGAGTTAAAAATGAACAAAAAAATCCCTGTCATGAATATGCTGCTTTATATATTTCTCGCCTGCACACTTACATTTGTTTTAACCGCAACTTCCTATCAGACTATTGTAAATAAGGAACTGTCTGAGTATAGCGACCAGCAGAAACGTTTTTCAAAGCTTTTCAAGCTTGACAAACTTGCACGAAGCATGTATGTAAACAAGATAGACGAGGAAAAGCTAACAGACGGGATTCTTGATGGATATATGAACGGGCTCGGTGACAAATACGGGCTGTACCTTAATAAGGATAACTATGCTGCGTTCAACGATGAAAGCGACGGGAAATTTACCGGAATCGGTGTCAATATCATCAACCTTCAGGACGGAACGATTAAAATTGTTTCCACGATGAAAGACTCGCCGGCTGAACGGGCGGGGATAAAACCGGGCGATGTCATTCAAAGCATCGGCGGTCAAAACGTTTCTGAACTAGGTTATTATGAAACGCTTAATAAGTTTCTCGGAAAAGAAGGCTCCACCGTCGATTTTACTATACTTCGTAATGGTGAACCGTTTAACTATTCCTTAAAGCGTGAGAAATTCCAGACTTATTCTGTTTCTTTTGAAATGCTCGAAAACAGCATCGGTTATATAAAAATATCCTCTTTCGACGGGACAACATATGCCGAGTTCAAATCAGCTCTTGACTTTCTGACAAAGCAGGGCGCGTCAAGCTTGATCTTTGATGTCCGGTACAACAACGGCGGAGACCTTGACGCAATTTGCAAGATACTTGATATGCTGTTGCCAGAGGGTCCTATAATCCGTATCCGCGATAAAGACGGCAAAGAGCAGGTAATTAAGTCTGACAGCAATGAGGTGATAAAGCCAATGGTCGTACTTATCAACGACCAGACATACAGTGCCGCAGAGCTGTTTTCCGCTGCGCTGCGTGATTATAAAAAGGCTGAACTCATAGGCGTCAAGACCTACGGCAAGGGGACGATGCAGTATGTGCTCGATCTTGGCGACGGCACAGGTGTCGATCTCTCAACAAGAAAATATCTTCCGCCTACAGGCGATAATTATGAGGGCATCGGTGTCTCGCCGGATATCGAAGTCAAACTTCCCGACGGCGTAAATTTTTACGATTTGTCTAAACAGGATGATCCCCAGCTTCAAAAGGCAATAGACTTTTTAAATAAATAATAATATGTCATAAAAGCCCTATCAGTTCGATATATTTTCATATCAGAGTAAAAAAAACTATGCAATGTTCTATTTATGGAGCTTGATATGACATTTATATTGATCCCGCAGCAAATAAATAAAAAAACCTCGGTTTTTAAACGCATATTTTGCCGCAAATCAATCAAGAATAATCCAGAAAACGCCGCCGGCATCGACTTTACCGTCGTTTGCTATGCAATATACCGTAATTTTACAAAAAAAGAAAGATTACGTGTTTTTAGCGCAATCCGTGATATTATCGGTGATAACAGCAATAATTATTACATTACAGGTATTGATGAACATCTTGAAAACTTTTTAAAAGATGAGGGCTATATCAAGACATCTTCTGAAAGGTTTTATAAAGACAGTCTTTACGAGTATATAAAGTCAAAACTGTGCGGGGGATATTCGCCTGAAAAAACGATAATGTGTCTTTTAGACCCTGATGGAAAACTTGCGGACTTTGAATTATTGCAGTGGCTTAAATTCAGAGCAAATACGATTTTTATCAAGACCCGTTATATCAATAAGTTTTCTGAAATCGTATCACGCTTTGAGTATGAAAACGGGGCTCTGCTAATACTGAATGATAGTATGCAGGTAAGAACACCTTGCGACATCATCATCATTACGGGAGGTCCAAAACCCCCTTCGGAAATTGCTAGGCATTGTATAGACTGCCGCAGGTTTGAGCCGACACTGCCTAAGTATGAATCACTTTTCAAATCTGTTGCAGATAAATATCATGTGAAGCCCGGAGATCTCCTGACAGCGTTGTATGACGAGAATATTGAATCTTTTAAACAAAAAAATCATTGAAACTTTTACCTGTTTTCACAAGATAAATTTCTTGACAGCAACATTGTCACTCGATATAATATATAAATATTGTAAGTTCATAAATAAAGGAGTTAACCGTTATGCCAGAATCAATCAAAATGACTAAAGAAGGTTTAAAAAACCTCGAAGACGAGCTCAATTATTTAGTAACTGTGCGCCGCAAGGAAATTGCTGAAAATATAAAACAAGCCAGAGATTACGGTGATCTGTCTGAAAACAGTGAATATGACGAAGCTAAGAACGAGCAGGCTGTTGTTGAGGCAAAGATCCAGCAGCTCGAGGCTACGCTTAAAAATGTTCAGGTAATCGATATTGCCGAAAATGCAAAGGTAGTCAACGTCGGCTCAAAAATTAAAGTATTGTTCAAAGGCGAAAACGAAGAGGAAAGTTATGAGATAGTGGGCAGCACTGAAGCTGACCCTGATAATAACCGCATTTCATATGAATCCCCCGTTGGAAAAGCTCTTATGGGCGCAAAAGCAGGCAAAACTGTTAAAGCTGTTACTCCTTCCGGCATAATTGAAGTCAAAGTTTTAAAAATATTATAATTTGCTCAGAATACTTAATTTCTGCGTATAACTAATTTTTACTTTTAGACAGGCTTTGCGCCTGTCTTTTCATAGGAGGATGTATAAATAAATGGCAGAAGAGATCATTTCGGAAGCTGAAAGCACAGAGGATTTAAGCGAAATATTAAAGATAAGGCGTGATAAGCTTAAAGCTCTTCAAAGCGAAGGGAAAGACCCTTTCCAGATAACACGTTTCGAAAAAGATACGTAGACAACGGAAATCCTTGCTGACTTTGACGCGTTTGAGGGAAAAGACGTTACCATCGGCGGACGCCTTATGTCAAAACGTGATATGGGTAAGGCATCTTTTTGCGATGTCCGTGACCGTGACGGGAAAATACAGGTCTACGTAAGGATAAACGACGTTGGTGAAGACAGCTATCAGTCATTCCTAAAATTCGACATCGGCGATATTATCGGTGTCTCTGGAAAAGTATTCCGCACAAGACGCGGCGAGATTTCCATCCATGCCGAAAAAGTTCTGCTTTTATCAAAATCTCTTCTGCCTCTGCCTGAGAAATTTCATGGCCTGCGTGACCAGGAACTGCGCTATCGCCAGCGCTATGTCGATTTGATAATCAATCATGAGGTAAAGGATACATTCATCAAACGCAGTAAGATTATTAAATATATACGTGAATTTTTGGATGAGCGCGGCTATATGGAGGTCGAGACCCCCATACTGAACACTATTCCAGGCGGCGCGGCTGCACGTCCGTTCATCACACATCACAACACGCTCGATATAGATATGTATCTCAGAATAGCAACCGAGCTCCACTTGAAACGTCTTATAGTCGGCGGGCTTGAAAAGGTTTATGAAATAGGTCGTATCTTCAGAAACGAGGGTATGGACATTAAGCATAATCCTGAATTTACAAGCATCGAGCTTTACGAAGCATACGCTGATTATAACGTCATGATGGAAATCACAGAGCAAATGATTTCATCCGTCTGCGAAAAGGTATGCGGAACGATGAAGGTCACTTATCAGGGGCAGGAGATAGACCTCACCCCTCCGTGGACTAGAATGACAATGATAGACGCAGTCAAAAAATTCACCGGCATCGATTTTACCACGATTGAGAGTGACGAGGAAGCTCGCGCGGCTGCAATAAGCCTTGATCTTGAAGATGTTGACAAGCTTTCACGCGGCAACATCATCGCACTTGTTTTTGAGGAAAAAGTTGAGGACAACCTTGTTTCTCCAACATTTATCACCGATTATCCTGTTGAAGTATCTCCGCTTGCAAAGCGCAAACCGTCAGACCCCCGTCTTACCGAGCGTTTCGAAGTATTTATTACCGCTCGTGAAATGGGCAACGCATTCTCCGAGCTCAACGATCCAATCGATCAGAAAGAGCGTTTTGAGCGTCAGGCAGCACTTCGTGCCGCAGGAGATGAAGAGGCTAACATTCCGGATGAAGACTTCATCACCGCTCTTGAATACGGAATGCCTCCGACAGGCGGCTTAGGCATAGGAATCGACCGTCTTGTCATGCTGTTAACCGACAGCCCATCTATCAGAGATGTCCTGCTCTTCCCGACAATGAAACCTCTTGAAAAATAAAGGGTGTGTTATATGAAGCACAAAGACGACAGGGTCAGACTTGAAATGTATACAAAAAAATACTGGAAAGACATGACCCCAAAAGCGAAACTGACGTATTTCTTCGACTATTATACATGGCATACTGTAATAGCTATTGCTGCTCTGATAATAATCATTTCCACGATTGTAAGCATTGTCACTCATGTCGACACTGATATGTATGCTCTATATGTCGGATCGTGTTATATTGAAGGCGATCAGGTTGACGCTATGGAAAATGATCTTTCGAAGTATGTAACAGATCTTGACGGCGATAAGAAAAACACTCCTGAGATAACCCCGATTTTTTTAACAAAAGACAGTAAAGGCAATTCGGACAGCGATTACGCAATGGCAATGCAGCAAAAGCTTTCGGTCGAACTTGCTTCAGGAAGTCCGTTCCTATTTATCTTAAGCCCCGAGGAATATGCACACTTCAAAGATATTGGACTTGAATTTGTCAATGTAAAAGACGTAAGCGATAAGGCAGTCGACGGTGTGGTAGTTAAAAAGAAGGACAGCAAGCTTGCGAAAATGGAGTCATTTAAAGCTATTCCGGATGATTACCTGATCGGTGTTTCATACATGGATTATCCGGCGAGCACCAGTAAGAAGAAGCTAAAAATGTACGAAAACACTATAAAAACATTTAAGGAATTAATTAGATAAAAATACAAAAAGACTGAAAAAATTTGCTATTTTTTCAGTCTTTTTTTCACGATAATTTAGTTACTTAATATTTCTCGTCATAACTGTTACAAGATCGGCATACATGCCCTCAGGGTCTTCCTTGAATGTTTTGCATATTGTTTCCGCCTGCTGTCTGTTTGAAACCAAAAGCGATACCTCAAAAAGCGGTTCCGATCCGTCGATAATGCCTAATGTGACGATAAAGCCGTTTTCTGAATCCTTTATCTGAGCCCTTGTCTGTGCGTTATATTTTATTTTTGCTTCCAACTTAACGGTGTCTTTTATGATCCGTTCCCTTACGGAATAGGGAAGACGCATCTCTAGAATATCTATCGTTTCATGCCCCAGTTCCGTCAGAACGAAATATTCTGTATCTCCGATAGATTCTTTCGAAATATGTTTAGAGTTTAAAAGAGCTTCTATCTCGCTTTGCTCGTCAAAATAATTGACACGTCCGGAGGAAATGACGATCTCATTTAAATGGTCAAAAATTGCCGGGTGTCCGAGACTTTTAAGCGCAAACATAATCGTCAGCTTCACATCCTCAGGGTCGCTGAATATTCCGTATTCACTCATAAATGTCCCTCCCTGAAAATCATAAGAATATAGTATGCTAAATACAGCTGTTATGACCTGTATGTATTAAACAGAAACTAATTATAACAAATATATTTGAAAATTACAATGGAGGGATTGACAAAATAATTTAATATGGTATTATAGTAGTATAGTAAAGTGATAAAGTATAAGGGCGGTGACCTAATGTCAAGATTTAATACACAGATTCCTGATGGAACAAGAGATCTGTTATTTGCAAGCTGTTCAGCTAAAAACAAGGTTTCTGAAGATATAAAAGTTTTCTTTGAAGATATGGGGTACAGCGAGGTTAAAACCCCGTCTGTCGAGTTTTATGACGTTTTCACTTCAAACAGCGACCCATTGCCGCAGGAGGAAATGTTCAAAATGACCGACGCGAAGGGAAGGCTTCTCGTGCTTCGTCCTGATTGCACACAGCCGATTGCTCGCGTCGTGGCAACCAGATTTAAAGACCCTGTGCTTCCAATAAAACTTCACTATACGCAAAATGTTTTTTCAGTCAGCGGACTTCAAAACGGAAAAAGGACGGAAACAACACAAAGCGGCGTCGAACTAATAGGCGCGGCGGGTCTGCTGCCGGATATCGATATTATAATGACAGCTGCACAGATGCTGAAACAGTTTGGCGTCGATTTCAACATCGAGATCGGCAATGTCGGGCTTTTCAAAGAAATAATCTCTGGCCTGAATATCGATGAGGAAAGCGCCGAAACCATCCGTGCTCTCATAGAAAGAAAAAATTTCGCATCTCTCAATGATATTCTTGACGGGCTTTCCCAGTCTGAAGGAGATAAACAGATCTTAAAGCGCCTGCCCGAGCTGTTCGGAGGAGAAGAAGTGTTTGCTGAATGCGCAAGTCTTACTGATAATCCTGCAGTTCTCGAAAAACTGTCCTACCTTGAAACGATATACCGCAGGCTTGTCGACCTCGGGCTTAAAAATTACGTCAGCATAGATTTGGGGCTTGTCCACCATATAAACTATTACACCGGCATAGTATTCAGAGGCTATATTGATGGTGTCGGCGGCAACGTTATCTCCGGCGGCAGATATGACGACCTTATTCAAAGTTTCGGCATGTCGCTTCCTGCAACAGGTTTTGCTGTTAACATCGACGCACTTGCCGACCTGCTCTCAAAAAGACAGGATTTCGCGGCAAACCCTGTCATCGATGCTATCGTCTTCTGCGGTGACGGAAATTTCAATCAGGCATACGAGCTGCTTGAAAACCTGCGTAAACAGGGAAGTAAAGCTGAGCTCAGCGTAATGCCTACACTTGAAGAGACAATAGCTTACGCAAAGTGTAAAAAAATAAAAAAGCTTTTTGAAACAGGTGAAACTGTAACTGTCATGGAAGTGGAGGCGCAGAAATGAAAAAGTTAAGGATAGCTCTTACTAAAGGCCGTCTCGAACAAGCTACGGTTGCGCTGTTTAAAAAAATGGGTTACAATGTTGATGAACTTGAAAACAAGGGCAGAAAGCTGATTTTAAACATGCCTCCAAAGCCTATCGAAGTCGTGCTTGCCAAATCCCCGGATGTCATAACTTACGTTGAGCACGGCGTCTGCGATATAGGCGTTGTCGGCAAGGATACCATTATGGAGCATGGAGCGTCTTTTTACGAGATAATGGATCTGGGTTTCGGCAAATGCAATTTTGCTCTTGCGGGGCTCAAGGGAAAAGACTTTTTCTCCGGCTTTGGGCATAAAGTGGTTGCATCGAAATACCCAAAGGTCGCAGAAACCTATTTTTCAAAAAGGAACATGGATGTAGAAATCATTAAAATCGAAGGTTCAGTCGAACTTGCGCCTATATTAGGGCTTGCGGATGCAATCGTCGATATTGTTGAAACAGGCACAACGCTTAAGGAGAACGGACTTGTTGTTTACGAGAAAATCGCTCCGGTTTCCGCTCGCCTCATTGTGAATATCGCTAGCATGAAAATTAAGAAAAATGAGATTCTGACGCTTGTAGAAGATATGAAAGCGTCACTTTAGACAGAGGTTTAAAAATGAATTTAAGAATTTTGAAAAGCGGCGGCAAAGATGAACGTGAATTTATGGAGCGTCTTAACAAGAGAAGCGCCGCTATCGGCGGAGATATACTCAGAAAAGTCGAAAAGATAATCGAACAGGTTGAAAAAGACGGGGACGCTGCGCTTTATGAATATACAAAGCGTTTTGACGGAGTCGATCTTTTATCACTTGAGGTGACCCATTCCGAATTTGAAAATGCACGCCGCTCTGTCGACCCTGAGCTTGTCGAGGTAATGCGCCGCGCCGCAGAAAACATTACTAAATTCCACGAAAAGCAAAAGCAGACAGGATACAGGATAGATGAAGACGGGGTCGTCTGCGGTCAGATAATCCGTCCGCTTGAGAGAGCTGGCATATATGTGCCGGGAGGCACGGCGGCATATCCGTCAAGCGTCCTGATGAACGCTATTCCGGCTAAAGTCGCGGGCGTCAGCGAAATAGTCATGGTCACTCCGCCGGGCAAAGACGGAACAGTGCCCGCAAATATTCTTATGGCGGCTGAAGTTGCCGGCATAGATAAAATTTATAAAGTCGGAGGGGCTCAGGCAATCGCCGCCCTTGCATACGGCACTGAATCTATCCCGAAGGTTGATGTTATCGTCGGCCCCGGAAATATCTTCGTCGCAACAGCTAAAAAGCTCGTATTCGGCAAAGTGAAAATCGATATGATAGCAGGACCTAGCGAAATTCTCATAGTCGCTGATGAAAGCGCCGATCCGGCTTATCTTGCGGCTGATATGATGTCCCAGGCTGAACATGACGTGCTTGCATCATCCGTTCTTTTATGCCTGTCCGAAAAGCAGGCAAAAGCTGTAACGCTGGAACTAAAAAAACAGATAGAAACTCTGCCGAGAGCAGAATATATCGAAAAATCACTTAAGGATTACGGTGCCATTATTGTTTGTTCTGATCTTGACGACTGTGTCCGGCTTGCAAATGAAATCTCACCCGAGCATCTTGAACTGATGGTAAAAGAACCGTTTGTGATTTTGCCGGAAATCAAAAATGCAGGCTCCATTTTTCTCGGTGAAAACGCTCCGGAACCACTCGGTGATTATATGGCAGGGCCAAACCATGTGCTTCCGACCAGCGGCACCGCTCGCTTTTCGTCTCCGCTTTCAGTAGACTGTTTTATTAAAAAATCTTCGTATTTATATTATGACAAAAATGCACTTGACGGAATCTCAAAGGATGTCATGCGTTTTGCGGCATCTGAGGGACTTGACGCACATGCAAATTCAATTAAAGTTAGGGTGAAGGACAATGAACAAATATATACCGGAGAAAATAAACCGCATTGAGCCATACACTCCCACTGAAAATATCTATGATGTAAAACTTGATGCAAACGAGAGCTATGCAAATCTTTCTTGGCATCTTCAAAAGGATATCCAAAAAAGTATTGCTTCTATAGAATTTAACCGATACCCAGATCCATATGCACAAAAATTATGTTCAAAGTATGCTAAGTGCTACGGGGTAAATGATTATAATGTCGTTGCGGGAAACGGGTCAGACGAGCTTATTTCACTTATAATCAATTCATTTTTGAATGATGGCGACAAAATTCTCACTTTTACGCCGGATTTCTCGATGTATGCTTTTTACGCGGAAGAACGGGGCGCAGTAAACATCACTTTAAAAAAAGATGAAAATCTGCAGATAGATTTAAAGAAAGCTGAAAAAACCATATCAAAAGAAAATATCCGGCTTGTGATATTTTCAAATCCCTGCAACCCGACGGGGCAGGGGCTTAAGCGCGAAAAAGTGCTTGATTTCGTTAAAAATGTCGACTGCCTTGTGGTTGTTGACGAGGCATATATGGATTTCTGGAATGAAAGCATCATTCCAGAGATAGAAAACCTGCCGAATGTCATCATACTTAAAACGCTTTCAAAAGATTTTGGCGCCGCCGCGGTAAGAATCGGTTTTGCCGTTGCACAAAAAGACTTTATAGACGCAATCAAAAAAGTCAAATCCCCATTCAACGTAAATTCGCTTTCTCAGGCTGCAGGCGAAATAATTCTTGACAACCATGAGATTGCCGCAGCCATCCGTATAAGGATAATGGCCGGAAAAAAACGGCTTGAGCAGAAACTATCCATGCTTTCAAAATCATCTGTTATTCTATATAAAGTGATACCAACGCTTACAAATTTTGTACTTGTTGAATCTGAGAAAGCAGGGAAAATATATGACGCCCTTTTAAACCAAAGCGTCTGCGTCAGAAATATGGGCGGATTTCTGCGGATAACAGCAGGCAGCACAAAGGAAAACAGCGCATTTTATAAAGCATTCAGCGCAATTGTTAAATAAAGGGGAAAGTTAATTGAACAGATCAGCTTCGATTGCAAGAAAGACTAAAGAAACAGATATAGAAATAAACCTCTGCGCCGACGGTTCGGGAAAATTTACAATCGAAACCGGCATAGCTTTTTTTGACCATATGCTTTCATCCTTTGCTATGCACGGCGGGTTCGACATTACAGGACATGTCAAAGGCGATCTTGAGGTAGATCAGCATCATACCGTTGAGGATACAGGCATTGTGCTAGGTCAGGTGTTTGCTCAGATTTTTTCACAGAATAAAAATGTAAAGCGCTTTGGAAGCTTTTTTGTTCCGATGGATGAGGCGCTGTCTTTTGCGGCAGTCGATATCAGCGGCAGACCGTATCTTGTCTATGACTGTCACATTGGGGACAGCAAAACAGGGGATATGGACTCCGAACTTTTCCTTGAATTTTTCCGTGCTTTCACAATCAATGCAGGGCTCACTCTGCATACCAAAATGATTTACGGTTCAAACGGTCACCATATGATCGAGGCGCTTTTCAAAGCTGTGGCAAGGGCGATCCGCGAGGCGCTGACCCCGAACACCGGCGACGTCTTGCCCTCTACAAAAGGTCTGCTTTAAGGAGAATACAATGATTGCGATTGTTGACTATAATGTCGGAAATCTATACAGTGTTACAGGCGCGCTAAAACACCTCGGTTACGAAAGCAAGGTCACAGGCGACAAAAAAGAGCTTGAAAAAGCTGATGCGATAATCCTGCCCGGTGTCGGCGCGTTCCCCGACGCAATGAGAGAGCTTAAAAATCACGGCATCATAGACTTCCTAAAAGAGCAGGCATTAAAAAAGCCGTTTCTCGGCATATGTCTTGGTATGCAGATGCTGTTCGATCAAAGCGAAGAGTTTGGGATAACCGAAGGGCTTCACCTTATTTCCGGAAACGTTTTAAAGATACCAAGCGCTCCGGGCTTAAAAATCCCCCATATGGGATGGAACAGCCTTGAGATTACAAAGGACACCCCAATATTAAAAGGCTTTACAGGCGGGGAATATGTCTATTTCGTGCATTCATATCACGCTGTTTTATCAAATAAAGATAATCTGACTTCAGTAACCGATTACGGCGGAAAAATCACGGCGGCGGTTCAGAACGGATATGTGTTCGGCACCCAGTTCCACCCCGAGAAGAGCGGGGAAGTCGGGCTTATGATTTTAAAGAATTTCGGAGAACTTTCAAAATGATAATAATACCTGCAATCGATATAAAAAACGGCGAATGTGTCCGTCTTGTACAGGGAAGCTTTGAAACAGCTCACAAAGTTGCGCAGGACGCGCTTGAAACCGCCAAACAGTTTGAGAAAAGCGGCGCTGAGTACCTCCATATGGTCGATCTTGACGGCGCAAAAGACGGAAAACCCGTAAACCACGAACTAATCACAAAGGTTGCAAAGGCGATTTCGATACCTGTAGAAGTCGGCGGCGGGATACGCACGGCTGAAACTGTCGATTTTTATATAGAAAACGGCGTTTCACGTGTTATCCTTGGTTCGGCGGCGCTTCAGAACCCCGATATGGTAAAAGAAGCTATTGTCAAATACGGCAAAAAGATATCCGTCGGCATTGACGCCAAAAACGGCTTTGTGAGCACAGAAGGCTGGCTTCAAACATCTTCTGTGAACTATATCGAGTTTGCGAAAATGATGGCTGAAATCGGCGTTTCAAACATCATTTTCACTGATATAAGCCGTGACGGAACTTTAAACGGTCCTAATTTAAATGCGCTGTTAGAACTTGCAAAGTCTGTCCCATGTGACATTACCGCAAGCGGCGGAATAAAAGACATTAACGATATCTCAGCCCTTAAAAAGCTAGGGCTTTACGGGGCGATATGCGGAAAATCCATTTACAGCGGCACGCTTGACTTAAAAGAGGCCATCCGCCTTTCAAAGGAGGATTAGAATGCTTGCAAAACGCATAATTCCTTGTCTTGACGTTGATGGGGGAAGGGTTGTAAAGGGAATCAACTTTGTAAATATAAAAGACGTCGGAGACCCTGTGGAGATCGCAAAATTCTATAATGAGCAGGGCGCCGACGAGATCGTTTTCCTTGACATCACCGCAACGCACGAGGGGCGCAACACTATGATAGACGTCGTAAGACGCACGGCCTCTGAGGTTTTCATGCCCCTTACAGTCGGCGGTGGAATCAGGACAGTTGAACATATAAAAGAGATCCTGCGTGCTGGGGCAGATAAAATTTCGCTGAACTCTGCGGCGGTGCGTAATAAAATGCTTATCAAAAACGCGGCAGACAGGTTCGGAAATCAGTGCATAGTTCTTGCAATCGACGCAAGAAGAAATAAAAACGGCGGTTTTAACGTCGTTATAAACGGCGGACGCATCGATACAGGTCTTGACGCTGTTGAATGGGCTAAAGAAGGCGAAAGGCTGGGCGCAGGTGAGATACTTCTCACATCTATGGACACCGACGGAACAAAAAACGGTTATGATATAGAGCTTTTGAATCTTATTGCAGACAGCGTGGAAATTCCGGTGATTGCATCGGGAGGCGCCGGAAAGCTTTCGCATTTTGCGGACGTGTTCAAACAGAGCCGCGCCGACGCTGCGCTTGCGGCATCCCTCTTCCATTATAAAGAGCTTACGATAAAAGAGGTAAAAGACTATCTTGCCGCCGAAGGCATTACGGTCAGGAGGTAAAAATGGATCTTGACGCATTTTTCAAAAAGGGCGAGCTTATCCCCGTTATAACGCAGGACTGGAAGACAGGCGAGGTGCTCATGCTTGCCTATATGAACAGGGAATCGCTTGAACTTACGCTTAAAACCAAGAAAACATGGTATTTCAGCCGTTCCCGTCAAAAGCTTTGGAACAAGGGCGAAACCTCCGGGCATTTTCAGTATGTCAAAGAAATATACGGCGACTGCGACAACGACACGCTTCTCATAAAAGTCGAACAGATAGGTCCCGCATGCCACACCGGCAGCCGAAGCTGCTTTTTCAATAAACTTGAGGAGAAATAAGATGAACGCTATCGAAGATTTATATAAAACTATAGAAGACCGCAAACAAAACAAGTCCGAAGGCTCTTACACCTGCTATCTTTTCGAGCAGGGAATAGATAAGATTTTAAAAAAAGTTGGCGAGGAGTGCGCTGAAACCATTATTGCCTCAAAAAACGGCGTCAGAGAGCAGGTTGTGCTTGAGGTTAGTGATTTAACATACCACCTGCTAGTAATGCTTGCAGAGCTTAATATCCCGCTTTCAGATATAGAAAGCGAACTTACTGCAAGAGCCGCGAAGATCGGCAACCTTAAAACCTTCAAATATACGGATAAAAACACTTTATTTTTGATTGCTTCTTACTCCAAATAGACAAAAAATATGGCCGCCTGGCTTAAGTCCGGCGAGCATATTTTTTATTATTT